>JAPLBW010000250.1 GCA_026392555.1 Actinomycetota bacterium | reverse complement strand
TTGGAGGCAGTGGGTAATTGTTAGAGATCCTGTCGCTCACCGGACGTTCGCGGCGATGTCGCGGGCCACTAGGCGGCCATAAACAATCGCTGGGGTGCAGGTCATTCCACTGAGGATCGCGTGACCGTGGGTGGCTGCACCACCCATGGCCTCACCGATGGCAAACAGGTTGGAAAACACAGTGCCGTCTTCGCGGCGCACTCGTGCGCTCACGTCCACATCAATGCCGGCATAACTCAACAGCGCGATGCCGTGATTTTTCATGGCATAAAACGGGGCTTGGGCAATGGGTGCGGGAAGGAATTCGCGGCCAAAGTCAGGATCATTACCGTTGGCGACCGCGGTGTTGTACTGATCAATCGTGTTCGCTAAACCTCGGGCGTCAATGCCGGTCAGTGCAGCTAGTTCCGCAATGGTATTTGCGCGATAAACCCCGGCTCGCACGTTGGCTTTGGCATCGATGTCTTCGGGTTTCCAATTCACCACCATCGGCACTGACTCTTGGCGGCCCTGATCATCAAAGACAGTCCAAAACGTCAGGTCAGGAACTTGAGCAACCAATGCGCGCTCTTTGGTGTCGATGGATTCGGCATCTTCGGCCACCCAACGCTGGCCTTGGGCATTGACGTAGATCTCCCATGGCGCTCGCTCAGGAGTGGTCAGCACCGGTCGGTCTTCCCATTGCACCCGGCCCGGTGTCGTGGGGTGGGGAAGTCCGCCAAAGGTGGGCAAAAACTTGTTCTCGCCCTGCAGTGCTGCACCAATTTCGCGAGCCAGCACTAAACCATCGCCGGTATCGGAGGGGTGAGCGGCCGAGACCAACGGGAATCCTTCGATTTGTGCAAAGAGTTCAGCATCAGCGGCAAATCCCCCCGTGGCTAACACGATGGCCTTGGCGGTCACGGTGGTTTCGACACCGCGCTTGAGGACTTCGATGCCCTGAACGCTGGTTGGCGACGAGCTCGGTAGAAAACCGATCAGGGGAGCATCGGTCCACACTTCAACATGTCCGGCAGCCACTTGTTTATCCAGCATCGCGGTGAAGGTTTCGAGCAGCGAAAGCCCGCCATCGGGTCCGTAGTAGGTGCGCGCTACCCGGTAAGGCGGGTGCCCGTAAATGATGCGCGGGGTTTCGGGGGCGAAACGAAATCCGTTGTCGGCGAGCCAGTCCACCGCATCGGCGGCATGTTCAATGCTTACATCAACGATGTCTGCGCGGTAATGCCAGCCTGGATTTGACGTCGCGCACCGGCGGCTGAAATGTGACCGCCGGTGGTGTGTAGGCACCCACCGATGCGGGTGTCCTTTTCGATGAGCAAAGTTTTTAGCCCAAGGGAGCCAGTTTCAATCGCGCACGGCAACCCAGCATTTCCCGCGCCAACGACGATGACATCGAAGTCAGTTTCGGCGGCTGCGGGAAGGGCGGTCATGGGATAAGTGTGCCCGCTGGGGTAGGTGGGGCTTGTATGTGGATGGCTTGACGATGTGGGCGACCCGAAGGGTGAAGTTCATCTCAAAACCCACGGTTGAAAGTGCCTTTCGTGCGGTCTGAGTGCTCTAATTGCCGAAAGGATTTGGTCGCCCGGATCAGGTTCTGTACACGAACTGGGTGGATCCATGTCTATTCGCACGTCACGTCAGCGCTCGGTAGTCGTTTTGGCCGCAACAGTTGGTTTGCTTGCTGCGGCTGTCTTGCCCGCCTGGGCATTGCCACCGATACCAGCGCAAACTCCGGTGGGCAATCTGACGGTATACCCGACAATTCTCGGGAACAGCAACGTGATTGGAATTACATCTGGACCTGATGGTGCTTTATGGTTCACGGATTTTGATGCTTCAAAAATTTTCCGGATGACAACAGATGGATCGGTCACCGA
>JAPLBW010000087.1 GCA_026392555.1 Actinomycetota bacterium | reverse complement strand
GGTGAGTACGACTTGACCAACGTCTTCCGCGTGATCTCGACACCCGTTCTCGAGCCCACCTCGGCTCGTGGATCTGGCTTCCGTGTTGGCGCCACTGCCACCTCGGTGCCTGCCGTCACTGGCAAGCAAGATGTCACTGCCAAGGCCGGCGTTCAACTGGGAACCCCAGTTGACGAGGGCGGCGGCGGCGGCGGCGGTGTGTCTGACGAGTCAGGCAGCCCGCTAGCCAAGACTGGTGCTGACTTGGTGATTCCGACCGCGATCCTGGGCATGCTGCTCGTGGGTCTGGGTATTGGAGCTCGCCGCTTGGGTCGAGCCACTCGCTAACTAGTTCGTCGCTTCTGAACCCAGCCTGAGCAATCAGGCTGGGTTCAGTGCTTTCTGGGCGCAATTTCCGATCATTTCCGGCTAGGTGTGATCGCTGGTCGGTCGGTGGCTGGTGGGTGGCTAGGCTGTGTCTTGCTAAGTGACCAAACGACCAAACGGAGCGACCCGCTGTGGCCACGATTGAAGCCGTCATTGCTCGCGAGATTCTTGACTCTCGCGGTAACCCCACCGTAGAAGTTGAAGTAGCCCTCTCGGATGGTGTCGTTGCTCGCGCAGCGGTCCCCAGTGGAGCTTCAACGGGTGCCTTTGAGGCCAGCGAATTGCGCGATGGCGAAGCCCGCTATGGCGGCAAGGGTGTCGAGCAGGCCGTCACCGCAGTGTGGGACGAACTCCAGCCGGCGCTCTTGGGTTTTGATGCCAGCGAACAGCGGTTGATTGACCAAACGATGATCGACTTGGATGCCACGCCCAACAAGTCCCGACTGGGTGCAAACGCCATCCTTGGTGTCTCGCTTGCCGTGGCACGTGCTGGCGCCGAATCTGCTGAGCTTCCCCTTTTCCGTTATGTCGGTGGCCCGAATGCACACACACTGCCCGTTCCGATGATGAACATCCTCAACGGCGGAGCACACGCTGACACCGATGTGGATATTCAAGAGTTCATGATCGCCCCGATTGGTGCTTCGACCTTCCGCGAGGCACTGCAACAGGGCGCCGAGGTGTATCACGCATTGAAGTCAGTCTTGAAGGCCAAGGGCCTGTCCACCGGTCTCGGTGATGAAGGCGGATTCGCCCCGAGCCTGTCCAGCAACGCCAGCGCCTTGGACTTGATTGCTGAAGCTATCGCTACCACGGGCCTCAAGCTCGGCGATGACATTGCTTTGGCCTTGGATGTTGCTGCCACCGAGTTCTACAAGGATGGCGCGTACAGCTTTGAAGGCAAGTCCCGTTCCTCGCAAGAGATGACTCAGTACTACGCCAGCCTGGTCGATGCTTACCCGATCATCTCCATCGAAGACCCCATGGACGAAGAAGACTGGGATGGCTGGTTGGAAGTCACGCAACTACTGGGGGCGCGTACCCAGATCGTGGGTGACGACTTGTTCGTCACTAACCCTGCTCGACTGCAGCGCGGAATTGATGGCGGCCAGGCCAACGCTTTGCTGGTCAAGGTTAACCAGATTGGCACGTTGACCGAGACTCTCGAGGCAGTCAAGCTGGCGCAATCCAATGGCTACCGATGCATGATGAGTCACCGATCTGGTGAAACAGAAGACACCACGATTGCTGACTTGGCTGTTGCCACTGATTGCGGTCAAATCAAGACTGGTGCACCGGCCCGCTCCGAGCGAGTGGCCAAGTACAACCAGTTGCTGCGCATCGAAGAGGAACTCGATGACGCTGCTCGCTATGCCGGTCGGAGTGCCTTCCCCCGTTTTGCTCGTTAATCGCGCACACTGAAGGCATGGTCGATTCCCCGCGCCCGCCATCATCGCCGCAACCGCCCAATCAACGGCGAGAGTTAAGCGAGTACACCCCTTTCACCAACCGTGCTGTTGTGCTCGGTGTCGTGATAGCGGTATTTGTGGTCCTCTATGCAGTGCCGATTCGCGAGTTTGTCCAGCAGCGCAGCGAAATCTCCGCTCTCCAGGCTGAAAAGACCAGGACGACGCAAAACATCAAGGACCTCAATCAACGACTTAAGCAATGGAATGATCCTGCGTTTGTGTCGGCGCAGGCTCGCCAGCGTTTGCAATACGTAATGCCGGGTGAAGTCAGTTACGTGGTTCTTGACCCCAACGAAGGTCCCACGCCGATCATTAATGGCCGACCAGCAAGCGGCAGTCAAGGTGCGTGGTACTCGATCATGTGGCGTCCGGTACAAACCGCCGACCAACAAGCCGGCCCCACAACCAATGGCAACTAATGAAGGATTGACCGCCGACGATGTGG
>JAPLBW010000004.1 GCA_026392555.1 Actinomycetota bacterium | reverse complement strand
CTTGCGAACACGCGACTTGGGCACGGGATTCTCCTAGCGTTTGCGGACACCGTTAGCGTAGGGGATGTGAGCGGTTCCGACGTATCCGAGACCCCAATTCAGGCAACTGATGGGGAGCAGTCTGGTGGAGCCGCCCGATCTCGGATCTGGTCGATCGCGCTACCCATCGTGGCTATAGGCGCCGGATTCTTGATTGTGTCTGGTGCATCAACGGCCCAAGGCACGGATTTGCGCGCTGAACGCAGGACCGAACTGACGGACTTGATCACCGCTCGCCAAGCCCAACTGAGTGCGCGAACCGATGCGGTTGCAGGCCTGCGCGGTGATGTCACACGGTTGAGCCAGCGGGGAAACATTTCCGATTCGGCGGCGTCTAAGAAGCTAGAGGCCCAGGCGGGCACGAGCGCGGTGAAGGGACCAGGCCTGACGGTGGAACTCAACGACGCTCCGCGATCGGTGCAGTCGGCTCTGCCTGCCGGAGTCGAGCCCGACGATGTTGTCGTTCACCAACAAGATGTTCAAGGCGTCGTCAATGCTTTGTGGAGTGGTGGTGCACAGGCGATGCAGATTATGGATCAGCGGGTGATCTCGACCAGCGCCGTACGATGTGTGGGCAATACCCTGATTCTGCAAGGTCGGGTGTACGCGCCACCATTTAGGATTTCGGCCATTGGTAATCAAAAGGCCATGCAAAAGGCGTTAGCTGCCTCTCCTGAAGTTGCGGCTTATCGAACCTGGGTCGATGCCGTGGGATTGGGCTATCGTGAAACCCCAGAGAAGTCGTTGACGCTGCCTGGGTACAACGGATCAGTGAAACTGCTTGAGGCGAGGAGGGCACCGTGACGCAGATAGCGGCAGCCAGCGCGTCCTCTAACTCCTACCGCCCCGAGGGTCCAACCCGGCAAGAACGGCGGGCGGCCCGAGTCGAACGCGTTCGGGTAGCGGTGCGCAGTTTGGGCGAAGGCTTCATCACGATGGGTGTGGTGCTGCTGTTGTTTTGCACCTACCAACTTTTTTGGACCAACCTGTCCGCGGATAAGCAGACGAACACCGCCATTAATGAAATCAAGCAGTCGTTTGTCATTCCGGTTGCGCCGTCTCTGCCCGGCCAGTCTACCGTGCCGGCGAAGATTGCTTATGGACAAGGGTATGGATTGGTCTACATCCCGCGCCTTGGATCAGATTGGGTCAAGCCCCTGATCGAAGGATCAAGTTTGTCAAACTTGAAGAAGGGCCTTACCCACTATCAGGGCAACGCGCAGCCAGGTGAAGTCGGCAACTTCGCTGTCGCTGGACACCGCGCAACCAATGGCGAGCCGTTCCGGAATTTGGATCGAATGGAATTGGGCGACCTCGTGTATGTGCAGACGCCTGACTCGTGGGTGACCTACAAGGTCAACAAAGTGGTGATTGTTAAACCGAAGGACACGTGGGTACTCAATCCCATTCCGACGAAGAATCCCGTGCCCGGAGTCCAGCCAACCAATGCCCTTCTAACGATGACCACGTGCAATCCGCGCTGGGCCTCCTATGAGCGCCTGATTGTCTTCGGCACGATGGTGGATAAGTACTCCAAGACGCTCGGTGCGCCGGCGGCCATTCGCAATCTCGTGTGAGCATTAGTCTGGAGTTCGACTTAATCAAAGGAGCGCGGTGTACGTCTGGTTGTGGCGTCGTCTTCCTGGCCCGTGGATTGTCCGCGTGCTGGAAGCAACGGCCCTTTTAGCGGCCGTATTAGCGCTGTTGTTCGTTGTGGTCTTCCCGTGGGTTGAACCACGCCTGCCCTTTACCGACGTAACGGTGGAAGATTCGACGACGAATGAGCAACCAGCTGACAGCGTTCCATCAGGTGTCGTGCCGCAGGAGCAAAATCCGGCCATTGTTGAGCCAGGATTTAGTACTTCAGGGGAAACCCTTGGCCTAGGGCTGAGCGGCACGACGAGCAAAGGAGCGCGTGCATGACCACAATCTTGGTCGTTGATAACTACGACTCCTTTGTCTTTAACTTGGTGCAATACCTCGGCCAACTTGGCGCGCAATGCGATGTGCGTCGCAATGATGAGGTCAGTGTCGACGATGCATTGGGTTATGACGGAGTGTTGCTGAGCCCAGGGCCAGGCGCGCCTGAATCTGCAGGAGTGTGTATCGACATGGTCAAGCATGTCGGCGGAAAGGTGCCGATCTTTGGTGTGTGCCTTGGCCACCAGGCGATTGGAGCAGCGTTTGGCGCATCGATCGTTCGCGCTCCGGAACTCCTGCACGGTAAAACATCTGAGGTTTTTCATGAAGGCGTTGGAGTTTTTGCTGGATTGCCTGATCCGTTTACGGCGACTCGCTACCACTCACTAGCCATCGCTCCAGAATCCCTGCCGGCTGAACTCGTGGTCACCGCGACCACCCAGTCTGGGGTGATCATGGGAGTGCGGCACCGCTCATTAGCCATTGAAGGCGTGCAGTTCCACCCCGAATCAGTGTTGACTCAGGGTGGTCACCTCATGCTGGCCAATTGGCTCGTCGAATGCGGCACGTTTGATGCTGTGGAAGTCGCCAGTGGTTTGGCACCGGTGATCCCTAGCGCCTAGGGAGTCGCTGGCGGGGTTGTTATTGGCGGTGTTGTTGTTGTCGGTGTAGGCGAGGGAGCAGGAGCTGCTTCGGCAACGGTAATCGTCACCGTCGACCCATTCTTCGCCTTGACTCCAGCAATTGGACTTTGCTTCACCACAGTTCCGGGTGGAACCTCATTGGTCTTGGATTTGGTGACCAATACGCGGAACCCAGAGGACTCCAACTCAGCGGTGGCATCGGCCTGCGTTGCTCCGCGAACATCGGGAACCACTACGGCGCCGCTGGAGATCGTGACGTTGACAACAGATCCGGAATCAACACTGGTGCCTTCTGCGGGATCCGAATCCAACACTTGATTTACCGGCGCATCGGATTCAAGCAGAGTCTTCGTACCGAGCTTGAGACCAGCTTCGCTCAGAAGGCGCGAGGCTTCGTCGAGGGAAAGATTCTTGATGGCCGGAACGATGGCTTTGGCTGGACCGGTGGAGATGGTCACATTAATGGCCGAGCCTGCTTGAGCCTCAGCTCCGATGGCAGGGGTTTGACTAATGATCGTTTGTGGAACGGCATCCGATGGCGCTTCCGTGACGGTGCCCAACTCAAATTTCGCGTCCTTTAACAGCACGGTGGCTTGGGCCACGGTTTGACCGGTGAGGTCAGGGACTGGATAGGTCACCGTGTTAACCAGGAGCGGCTTGATCAGGAAGAAGCCCAACACCAGCGCACCAACAACACCAAGGCCGATCGCGATATATCCCCGGACCTTAGCGCGACGCCGGTCATCGCTGTCGTACGCAGCCATCGGCGCCACAGCGGTGGTTTGTTCCATCACGGGCGTGGCCCGAACGGGTTCGCCGTCAACGGCGCGCAAGACGTCAGAGCGCATTTCGCCAGCGGTCTGGTACCTGTTTTCTGGATTCTTGGACATGGCTTTGAGCACCACGGCGTCAGCTGAGGCGGATACTTCAGGATCGATTTGGGACGGCGGGATCGGGTTTTCGCGCACGTGTTGGTAAACCACCGATGCCGTGGTGTCACCAACAAAGGGGGGACGCGAGGTGAGAAGTTCGTACAACAAGCAGCCGGTGGCGTACACGTCGGAGCGCGCGTCCGCGGTTTCACCACGACCTTGTTCGGGCGACAGGTACTGCGCGGTACCCATGACGGTGGAGGCCTGCGTCATGGTGGCTTGCGCGTCATCGAGTGCGCGGGCGATACCAAAGTCCATGACTTTGACTTCCCCAGTTCGCGTCAACATGATGTTGGCCGGCTTGATGTCGCGGTGAATGATGCCTTGTTGATGGCTGTATTCCAGTGCCCCTAAAACTCCAGCGGTGATTTCCAGTGCGCGCTGGGGCAGGAGCCGACGACCGGTCAAAAGGAGGTCTTTCAATGTGGTGCCATCGACGTACTCCATCACGATGTACGGGATGGTGGTGTCACCTTCCACCTGTGCGCCGGTATCAAAAACAGCGACGACGTTGGGATGGTTCATCCCGGCACAGGCTTGAGCTTCGCGAGCAAACCGGCGTTCGAAAGAAGGGTCACGCGCCAGATCAGTACGCAAAATCTTGACGGCGACGTTGCGGCCAAGGCGTAGGTCGCGAGCGCGATAGACCTCAGCCATACCGCCCTGGCCCAAGAGTTCAGCCAGTTCATAGCGATCCCCGAGCACCTTGCTGTTGACCATTGCGTGCAGATCCTTTCGATTGTTGTGCTCAGCCTCTCACTGGTTGAGCACTGCTTCCATGACGGCTCGCGCGATTGGCGCTGCTAAGCGCCCACCGCTGATTTCGGTTGAACCGTCGCCGTCTTCAATGATGACCGCGACGGCGACTTTAGGGTTCTTGGCAGGCGCGAACGAAACGAACCATGCGTGCGGTGGTTTGCCGTTGCCTTGCTGTGCTGTTCCGGTCTTTCCAGCGACTTGGATCCCTGGAATGGCTGCTCGCCGACCGGTTCCGCGATTGACGACAGTGACCATCATGTCGCGCAATTGTGCAGCAACATTGGCGCTGACAGCCTGGCTGAACACTGTAGGGGTGGTGGCATCAAGCACAGCGAGGTCCGGGCCACGAGTTTGCGCCACCAGGTAAGGCTTCATGACCACACCTTGATTGCCTATGCCGGCAGCCACAAGGGCCATTTGGAGCACAGTGGAGCGAACATCAAATTGCCCAATCGCGGAGAGAGCTGTCTGTGGCCGGTCGATGTCGCGTGGATAGACACTCGTGGCCGAAAACAGCGGAATGTCAAAGGATTGATTGAAACCGAACTTTTCGGCTTGATCAGCAATGACGTCGTTGCCGATCACGAGTCCAAGGTTTGCCAACGCGGTATTGCACGAAATACGAATCGCATTTTCCAGAGTGGTTTTGTTGTTCGTCCCGCACGCTTTGCCATTTTGGTTAGGCAGACGATTGTTAGACAACGGAAGCTTCAGTGATGCTGGCCCGTAGATAAGAGTTTTCTTGGTGTACTTACCCGTAGATAGTGCTGCGGCTGCTGTGACCAGTTTGAAGGTTGAACCAGGCGGATAGACCTGGGCAATGGAGCGATTCAGGAGGGGGCTGTCTTCGTCGTTTTGCAGTTTCGACCAGGCCTCGCGTTCGGTGGCCACGTTAGGCGAGGCCAGCTGATTGGGATCAAAGGTGGGCGAGGACACCATGGCCAAAATCGCCCCTGTGCTGGGATCAATCGCGAGTACCGCGCCACGGCGACCCTTGAGTTCACGTAAGGCGGTGCGTTGGGCATCGGGAAGCAGCGTGGTCTGCACACTGCCACCCTTGGGCGCTTGACCAGCCAGCAATTGACTCAAGCGGTCCACCAGTAGCCGGTCATCGGTGCCAGACAAAATCGAATTTTCTACCCGTTCTAAACCGCTTGCTCCGTAGAGCAAGGAGTAGTAGCCCGTGGTGTGCGCGTAGAGCGAGCCCTCTGGGTAAGTGCGCACATAAGAGAACTGGCCTTGGGTGGGTGTGGATGTCGCGATGGATTTGGCACCCACGGTGATCGGGCCGCGCTGACGGTCGTATTCACTCAAGACGGTGCGTGAGTTGCCGGGCTTTTGTCGTAAGGCATTGGCGTTGAAAACCTGAACGTACGTGAGGTTGATTAACAAAGCGATGAGGAGAACCGCGGCGAATCCGCTGAGTTTGCGCAGCGGGTTGTTCATAGTTGCACCACTTGAGTCAATGCTTCATCACGCGATGGGCGAACCGGTGGCGCGGGTTTGCGGGCGCCATCACTAATACGCACCAGCAAAGCAATGATGATCCAGTTGGCTACCAGGGATGAGCCGCCATAGGACAGGAAAGGCGTGGTTAGTCCGGTCAACGGGATGAGTCGAGTCACGCCGCCAACCACGATGAACACTTGAAGGACGATGACGATAGACAACCCCCCGGCCAGCAAAGTGCCAAAGGCGTCGCGTGCCGAAACAGCGATACGAAAGCCACGTTGCGCGAGTACGGCGTAGATCATCAAAATGACAACCAACCCAGCCAGGCCGAGCTCTTCGCCTGCTGTGGCCATGATGAAGTCGGTTTTGGCAAAGGGCACGAATTGGGGATTTCCCAGGCCGAGCCCGGTCCCTAGAACTCCCCCGGCGGCTAGGCCGAACAGCGATTGAACGATTTGGAAGGCCGTGCCGTTGGGATCGCTAAAGGGATGAAGCCAGACATCAAAGCGCTGTTGGACGTGTCCAAAGGCGAAGTAGGCCAAGCCAGCACCGGCAACAAACAAGATGCTGCCCAACAACAACCAGGAGCGACGCTCGGTTGCGACATAAAGCAACAGGATGAACAGTCCAAAGAACAACAGCGCCGTACCCAAGTCGCGTTGAAAAACCAAGACACCCATGCTGGCTACCCAGGCAATGAGCAGCGGTCCAAGATCGCGGCCACGGGGAAGGTCAACGCCGAGGACTCGACTGCGGGCTGTGGCCAGAGCATCGCGTTTGACCACTAGGTATCCGGCAAGAAAGACGATCAGACAGAGCTTGGCCATTTCGGCTGGTTGGAAGGACAGCGGTCCTACGCGCAACCACAGCCGCGCGCCATTAATCGAGGTACCGATGAACGGTAGGAGCGGAAGGACTAACAGCGTGACACCAAGGACCAAGGCTGTGTAGGTAAAGCGTTGCAGGATGCGGTGATCCCGCAGGAGCACAAGGACCGCAACAAACAAGATGATGCCCACGGCTGTCCAGGTCAGTTGGGCGATCGCGTCGGCCCGCGGGATGGCTCGGCCAGCTCGTTCAGCGCGCGCAGCATCGGCAAGGTCGAGGCGATGGATCAGGACTAATCCGATGAGGTTGAGGAATGCGGCAAGCGGAAGGAGCAAAGGATCGGCGTAGGGAGCGAACTTGCGAATAGCCAGGTGTGCAGTGAGGAACAGCACACTGCACGCGCCAACGACTAACCACAAATCTGTCGGCATGGCGTTGGTGTAGCCCAGACTCGCTGCAATGTAACCAGCGGTGGAAATAACAATCGTGAGAACTAAGAGAAAGAGTTCAGCGAATCGACGTTGCTTGATGTTGGTAGGTGCAACGGTTACTGGATTAGTCACCCGAACTCATCCCGTGGTCGTGGGAGTGGGAGTGACAAATCGAGGAGTGAGAGTTGGGGCTGGGATGGGTTGTGAGGTGGGGCACCCTGCAGGAGGAGTCGCCACGGCACAACTTGCAGCCTCTCCACGAAGCCGTTCCACAATGGCGCGGGCATCAAAAAGGTCGGTTGCCGCAATACCAGCGAGGACTTGTCCTTGCGTTAGTTCAGGCAGCGAAGGTGTGGAAATACCGGATAGTTCAACGGCGGTTGACAGTTTGAGCCACGCAACTTGTTGGTTGACGCCTTGATAGATAGCCACAGTGTTGGCTTCATTGGCCACGAAGTACTGCTTGCTAATCCATTGCGAAGTCAATACCCCCGCCAGAATCAATAGGAATAGAACTCCAGCCGCGATCAGCCCACGACGAATCCAGCGGGTTTGCCGCGCTTGGCGTTCGTAGCCTTCGGTGGCTTCCGAGCGCTCCCGTGCACGGGCTCGATCAGTATCTGCTCCGCCCAACTGCTGGCGCGCCTTGGCCGCTGGCGTGGAATCCACGATGGTTGCGGCGCGTTCAGCAAGTTCGGGTTCGCCCGCTGCTCCCACGACAACGGGTTGTGTATTAGGCCGGTCCTCGGATGCCACGGCATCGGCGATCACCACCGTGATGTTGTCAGGACCGCCGGCTCGTTTGGCCAGAGCAATCAGGCGTTGGGCCGCATCGGAAGGTTCACCGCTTGCTAGTTCCTCAGCCATCGTTGCTTCGCTGACGACACCGCTCAGGCCATCGCTACAGACCATAAAGCGATCGCCCGCTCGCACTTCGCGAACCGAAAGGTCAGGTTGCGAAGGGTTTCGACCATCGAGTGCTTGCATCAACAGTGAACGCCGCGGGTGGGATTCAGCTTCTTCTGCTGAGATCTCACCTTTATCGACCAAAGTTTGAACGTAGGTGTGGTCATGCGTTAGGCGCAGGAGGTCCCCACCCCTGAGCAGATAGGCGCGTGAATCCCCCACGTGGACCAGGCCCACCCGTGAACCGGACCACAACAGTGCAGTCAGTGTGGTGCCCATTCCGTCTAAGGCTTGATCAGCATCAATGGAACTGGTGAGTAGCGACTCGGCTCGTGCAACCGCCTCGGCCAAGGCATCGAGTAGGTCGCCGCCCAAGTCGTCGTCATCGAGGGCAGCCAGAGAGGACACGACAATGGACGAAGCGACTTCGCCAGCCGCAGCGCCACCCATGCCGTCCGCGACGACTAATAGACGTGGTCCGGCATACCCAGAGTCCTCGTTGCCGGTTCGTACCAAGCCGATATCTGAGTGAGCTGCGTAGCGCAGTGAGAGAGGCATGCCTATCGCCTCAATTCAAGGACGGTCTTGCCAATGCGGATGGGCACGCCCAGTCCAGCCAGCACTGGTCCGGTAACGCGCTGGCGGTCGAGGTAGGTCCCATTGGTTGAACCCAGGTCTTCCACACTCCAGCGCCCCCGTGCATCGGGGGCGATGCGCGCGTGGCGATGCGATACGTAGTCATCGTCCAGGACGATGGTCGAATCCGGAGCACGTCCAACCGTGACGGGTTGGTCGCTCAACGGAACGCTGGTGCCCGACAGGACGCCTTCAGTGACCACCAGTTTCCGCGGAGTTTTACCGTTCTTGCCCACGGAACGCGCATCGGGTGCGCGATTGGTCTGCGGTCGGATGGGTCCGCGCGCCCCCATCGTGGGAGCTCGAAGGTCACTGCGCAACACACTGAGTGCAAAGAACACAAAGACCCACAACAGCCCAAGAAATGCGAGCCTGATGAGGGTGAGGGTCAGAGTGGACACTTAACCGCTCCGGAACACCATGAGAGTCGACCCCATGCGAATCTCATCGCCATCGGCCAGGGCGCGTTCGCCGATGCGCTCACCAGCAACCAAGGTGCCGTTGGTTGAAGCGAGATCAATGATGGAAAAACCTGATTCGCTGTGCCGGATCTCTGCATGGTGGCGGGAGATCCCTGGATCATCAATGCGAATACCAGCATCGGATCCGCGTCCGATCGTGACCACAGATGCGGTCAAGGGAAACCCGGTGTCATTAATGACAAGGCGCGCATTGGTGGTGGCTGCCGGTTCTGGTATCGGTGGGGCTGCCGGTTCTGGTGATGCCGCTGGCTGGGTGGCGAGGGGTTGGCGAACCTGTGGCTGGGCCACCACCCCAGCCTGGGAGGCGCTAGAGACACGAAACAGGCCGGTGCCCAGGTCAGCCACCCGAACCATGGTGACTTCCACCGGACCGATCAAGGTGTATCCCTGAGCCTGGGCGTGTTCGGTGACCATGGCCGCGAATTCGGCATTAAGGGCCTGGGCGTAAGGGGTCAGCCGCTCGTGGTCGTTGGCACCGAGCTCGACGGTAAATACGTTGGGGGCCATCGTGGACTCTCGGCTCACAACGGCAGCTTGGTCATCGAGTTCGCGCTGCAGGGCAGCAGCCACTTCAACGGGTTGGACTTCGGAGCGAAAAGCTCGAGCGAAGGCACCATTGACGAGCTGGTCGAGTCGACCTTCAAAGCGTTGGAGGACGCCCACGAACCCTCCCGAACTAGTGCCGATCCCCTGCGTGTGCCTGAGGGTTTGATCGTACTGCGAAACCCTGATTCTCTTGCGTGTTAGCCTGTCGGGCGCTCGCGCGAGTGGCGGAATAGGCAGACGCGCTGGATTCAGGTTCCAGTGCCCGAAAGGGTGTGGGGGTTCAACTCCCCCCTCGCGCACCAAGTATGTTCAGCACAGCGTCCAATGCACAGCGTCCAATGTCAGGAGAGATCAATGACCACCGTTGTTTCGGTTCACTCGTTCCGTGGCGGAACAGGCAAGAGCAACACCACCTCGAACCTGGCTGGTCAATTGGCTGCATCGGGCGCGCGCGTTGCTGTTGTTGACACTGACATCCAAAGCCCGGGCATTCACGTCCTGTTTGGTTTTGAAGACGACCTGACCAACACCTTGAACGATTACCTGTGGGGCACCATCCCGATTCAGGATGCCGCCCACGAGATCACCGATCGCATTGCCGCAACAACGACGGTGGAAGAAGGCGGTGCGCTGTACCTGGTGCCATCAAGCATGAAGACCGGTGACATCGCTCGGGTCCTTCGCGAAGGCTATGACGTAGGCACTCTCAATGACGGATTCCGCGAGTTGGCCAAGGGATTGAACTTGGACTACTTGCTCATTGACACGCACCCAGGTTTGAACGAAGAGACTTTGCTGTCGATCACCATCAGCGACATTTTGTTGTTGATCTTGCGACCTGACCGCCAGGACTTCCAAGGAACTGCTGTCACCGTTGACGTCGCGAACAAGCTGGGTGTACCCAACCTGTTCCTCATCGTCAATAAGGTGCCTTCGGGCATCACTGCAGCAGACCTAGAAGCCCAAATGCTGGAGGCCTACGGCGAAAAGACCGCTGCGGTCCTGCCATTGTCCGAAGAAGTCGTGCAGAACGCGTCCAAGGGACTGTTCTCTTTGACTAGCCCAGACAACGCTTGGTCGGCTCAGATCCGCCGCATCGCTGAAACCGTCAAGGGCGTCAACTAACTAGCCCTAGTTTTTGGGCTGAGAGTTTCTGGGCTTAAAGTCCCGTGGCTTAGTTAGTCGAACTTCTTCTTCCGCATTTCCTCTGCCTTGGCGGCGAGGTCTTGGAAGAATTCAGACTCGGTGATTTCGCCGATGTCCTTCGCCAGTTTGCTCCGGTCGATGACAACCTTCAAGCTAGCCACTTGCTCACGCAGTTTGCGTTCGCGCTCAACCAGGTCGACGCCCATGCGTTGGAATGCCCGAGCCAAGTCGCCGACCTCGTCAGTGCGACTGGCAGCAGCATCGAGGTCGCTGGGGTCGAAGTTGTTTTCTGACAAATCGCGCGCAGCTTTAGTGACACTTTCCACCGGTCCGGTGATGCGACGGCTAATCAAGATTCCTGCGGTTAAGCCGATGAGCAGCAATAACACTTGTAGGAGGGCTTGTTGAATTGCCAAATTCCGCCCTGGGGCCGTGAGGTCTTTTTGTGGAACGGCTGAGACTAAGACCCAGTTCAACGGGCTGTACGAGGAGACGTTGAGTACCCAGTTTTGTTTGTCTTTCCCTTCCAGCGTCACACTCTTGTTGAGTTCGACAATGCTGCCGTCCTTCTTGGGCACTGCTGCCTCAATGATTTTGACGGTTTCCTTGCCGGCTGGTGTCTTTGCCAGGTCAGTGAGGTTCTTACCCTTGGGTGCGACGACGACGTTGCCCTTTTTGTCCAGCACGAAGAACAGGCCACCACCGTTGAAGGTCACTGCGCCGAACTGGTCGCTCAGGGTCTTACGGACGGCTGCTCGGCGGCTTGCAGCCTCAGCCTGGATGTCGTCGATGTAAACGCCGGTGCCGATCAGCCAGTCCCACGGCTTGTAGTTGAACACATAGCTGATCTTGGGAACAGGCTTTGGTGATCCGAGTTTGGTGAAGTTGTAGTTGTAGTAACCGCTGCCCTTAGCATCGGTCAGTTTTTGCATTCCTTGCAAGATAAAGGAACCATCTGAATCCTTGAGTTGACTCAGGTTCTTGCCCTCGAATGCAGGGTTGGGGTGCGAGATGGCTACCAGTGTTCGGTTGTAGGTAAAGAAGTAGTACTCATCGCCGTAGCGGATGGTCTTCAAATACAGCAAGGCTTGGGCTTGTGCATCGGCCAACGATATTTGGCCAGCCTTCACCGCTGCGTTGAGTGCGTCCAGAGCGGTCACTACCCCGTTGCTTTGGTCCTGGAGCTGCTTTTTGCGACTTGCGATCGCAGCGTCCTCGTAAGCGATGACGTTCTTGTTGGCTACGGCAATGGTGTCCGTGACCGACTTGTGCACGTTGGTTACTGATTCTGTTGATTGCTTGGAATACGTCCGTTGCACAGAACGCACGGAAAACACCGTGGTTGCGATGGCTGATCCGATCAGCAGGATCGCAATCAACAAAGCGATGCGATAGCTCAGTCGAGCCCATCGGGAACGGTTCGTGACGTGTGTCGGCGCAGGGGTTTCGTCAACAGAAGTCATGACTAAAGAATAGGCGCTCCCTGGTCCCCGAGGCGGCCAAGGAGGTCTTTACTTCCGGCCTTGACCGAGCGCTTTTGGACAACTGCCAAGGTTTCTCCATTTTGGCGTAATGCTCCATCGTTGAGGAGCATCGAAACCGCGGAAAGCAGTTGGGTCGCGTCAATGTCGCTCAGGCGCACTTGCAGCTCTTCTGGTGTTGCTGATCCATCGCGCAGGATGGCCGCAACAATTCGACGTTCCGTCGGTGTGCGATCAAGTAAGCCAGTAAGACCAGCCGAGATGGCTTCACGACTTAACGAGCGTAGGACGCAATCATCTAGCGCGGATGCGCTTTCGGCGCGACGCTCACCGGTAGTCAGCCGCAGGTCACCAATGTGATTACCCGGCCCCATCACCGCAACGCGGGTACTAGATCCATCGGGGTTGGCTGTGGAAATCTCAACACGGCCAGCGATGGTGAAGTAGATGCGATCGGCCTCTGCCCCTTGGCGGTAGATCGCTTCCCCGGCGGAATAGCGCTCAGTGACGAGTCGAGTGTGCAAACCTTCGAGGTTTTCCTCGGAAATACCAAGGACGCTGAGGTCTACTTCCTCAAAGTTCAGTCGCTGTTCCCAGAGCTGCGTGTAGGCGGGCTCTCTAGCCAGCAAATCCTTGTGCGAACCGATGCTGATCCCACCATCGTGGGCAAAGGCGACTAAGTCGACGTTGGCGGCAACTTCTGGGTGGCGAATACACAAAATAGTGGTCTTGAAATGTGATTCGCGAATGAGGTTAATCAAAGGGAGCGCAGTATCTGCATCGTTAAGTGCGAAGAGTGATCCCACCAGCAGGGCTTCGGGCTTCGCCAGCAGCGCGATAGCAAGCGCAAGCCGCTGCCGTTCTGCTCGGCTCAGTCGAGAAGAACCGGGGCCGAGACGATCGTGTAGACCTCCGTCAATTTCCAAAAGGTGGGTCAGTCCGACTTTGGCGAGTATGTCGAGCGAGTTTGCGGTGGTGACATCGGGCTTTACGGCTGAGAGCTGTTCGAGGACCGAAGCATTGAAAGCGATGGATTCAGAAGGTACGTACCAAACGTTGGGGTTCACCCCAGGCATTCGAACATCTTGTCCATCAAAGAGAACGCTGCCGGCACCAGGATTTTCATCACCACTAAGCAGGCCAAGCAAGGCGTCCGGCTCGGTGCCCGGAGGAGTCACCAGCCCCACGATGCAATCGGTGGGTATCTTGATGTTGACGTGGGAAAGTGTGACACCAGATTCAAATTCGAATTGCAAGTCCTTGAGCTCTAAACCCAGATCGCCGCTGGCGTTGGTGGAGTCAGGATAGTGAATGCGGTCCTCGCCTAGCAAGATCATGTCTACCCGTCGGGTGCTCACGACTCCTTGTTGCAGAGCGCGAATCCACCCCGGTAAAACTTCGAGACCTTTAACTACATTTTCGACGTAAAGCAAAGATGCCGCAACAATGGCAAGGGTGTCCTCGCCGGAGGTTAATGCGAAAACTAAGACTGCAGTTAATCCCACCAGTCCTGTCGCATTGGCGCTCACGACAAGTTGTGCAACCTTTATGCCTTGAAGCTCGGTCTTGTAGGAGAGTCTTTGCGTCATTCTCTTAAAACGTCGCAGTTGCCACGCACCGAGATGGAGCCCAGCTACTGCCTGAGCGGCGGTGATGGATTCATCCACCGTCTCACCGACTCGGCTGCTGGCGTCAAGTCGATCGCGGTCGATGACGAGCATCGAACGGCCAATGATTGATCGAAGTCCGAGAAAGACAAATGCGGCTACCGTCATCGTCAAGCCAATAAGTGGCTGCAGCCACGTCAAAATAACCAAACTTTGGGCGATCCGGATGATTGCTGGAAGACCTTCAACGATGGATTTTTCTAGAGCCTCGCTGATGCGGTCTACATCAGAGGTATGCCGACTCACCACGGAGGAGCGAACCAGGCCATCTTGTTGAAGAGCTTTGCCCTTGAGCGTCTTAGCAAAAATTCTATTTCGCAATGACGTGCTAGCCAACGTCGCCACATGGTGACCGCCACGGTGTGAAACGTATGTTGCGGCGAGTTGCAAGATGATGAGAGAAACCATCAACGCAAGTTTATTAAATCCACCCTCTTTCTCGTGCAAGATTGACTCAACCTTGAGCGGGATGATGGCTTGACAAACCAGAACGATTAATGTCGAAACAATGGTCACCGTCAAGAGGAGGTTCATGTTCCTGAGGTCTTGTCGAATCCACCGAATGACCGGAAAGTAACCAGAGCGCGTCATGGTCAACGGCGCATGGTTCATTTGGGGTACGGATTCCACCCACCTATTGTGAGGGATAAGCGCTTCACTCGGCCCGCCGGTAGCCTCTAGGCATGCGAGTTCTCGGTGCTGTCGCTCTGGCCAGTGTTTTGGCCAGCGTTCTGTCCTTAACCGGTTGTGCCTCAGGTTCTACCGCGGCGCCGAGCCCGACGAACACCCTTTCTGTAGGTACGACCGTGTTTGCACTGGGTCAAAGATCCGATGTCAGTGCCGTAGCCGGAACAACCCTTGATGGGAAGCAACTGCGCCTAACCGATTACACAGGCAAGGTCGTGGTGCTTAATGTGTGGGGGTCGTGGTGTTCCCCCTGCCGCCAGGAGTCACCGGAGTTGGGTCGCCTAGCGCGAAGTAAGGCGTTCAAGGATGTGCAGTTTGTGGGCTTAGACGTCAAGGATGACCAATCATCAGCCTCAAGCTTTGCCACCTTCGCTGGCATGTCCTATCCCCACCTGTTTGATCCGCAAGCGCGAACGTTGGCTGAGCTAAAAGTGGTGCCCCCAGCAGCGATTCCCAGTACGTTAATCATTGATCGTTCGGGCCAGGTGGCCGTGCGAATCATTGGTGCGATCAACGCTGAGCAGCTAACGGCATCGGTGTTGCGCGAACTGAAGGCGTAGTCCGGCTGACATAAGGAGTCTGTGGTGGCGCGAAGCCCGCTTGATGATGGCGTCATCGCAGTCAAAGATTTCGAATCACTGGCTCGCGACAACGTAGCGCCCCACATCTGGAACTACCTCAGCGATGGAGCCGGCGATCAGCAGGCGTTGTTGGAAAACGAAGTCGCGTGGCAGGAACCCTGGTTTGCCCCAAAGGTGATGACTGGGCTGACGCAGGTTGACACCACGGTGACGTTAAATGGCCAGCAGTTGCAGCACCCAATTCTGCTCGCACCGACCGCGATGGCGATGAGTTATCACCCCGATGGCGAAGCAGCAACGATGCGGGCGGCCGTTCGCACCGGGACCACGTACATCCAGAGCACTCTCAGCGGTGTACCCATCGACGAACTTGGACAGATTGCTCGCGAGGGTGGTGGCGACTGGTGGTTTCAGGTCTATCTACACCGAGATCGCGCGTTCACACAATCGCTGGTTGAAGCAGCGTTGGCTGCCGGAGCAAGTTCATTGGTGCTCACCGTGGACTCACCGGCGTTGGGTGCGCGCGACAACGACCGTCGTCATGACTGGGGGCAGATGCCCGAAGACGGAATCTCGATGCATGAGCGCGTATTCAATCCGTTCCTGGATTCCGCGGTGGGGTGGAGTGATCTGCAATGGCTGCGCGATGTCGCTGGCGATGTTCCGGTATGGGTGAAGAGAATCTTGCGCGCCGATGATGCGCTTGCCGCCATCAATCATGGGGCTGCCGGAGTGATGGTGTCCAATCATGGGGCGCGCAATCTCGACACGATCGTGCCGACAGCTGTTGCGCTCCCGGCAATTGTTGAAGCCATGAATGGCCGTGCCCCCGTTGTGGTTGATGGTGGCATTCGGCGTGGTACCGACGTGTTGCGTGCACTCGCACTCGGCGCGGATGCGGTGATGGTTGGTCGCCCCTACATCTGGGGTCTAGCCAGTCATGGCTAAGCAGGTGTGGCACATGTGGTGGAGATTCTTCGCGCTGAACTGCAGATGGCGATGGCACTCGTTGGTGTTGATTCCGTAGCGAGCATCACAGAAGACATTTTGTGGAGTTAACGACGCACTAATGCGTGAACGTGCAGGCATTTAGTCAGCTGGGCGCCTTTGTGCACGCTTTGACCCGTGTCGTAAGGCACGATGTAAGCGTGCAACCCGTTGTTAGCCCTTCACGTGACGACAATTTCGTCACTTCTGAAAGCCATGGGCTCGGTGGCCCGCTGGGAAAGCGTGCCCAGTTGAGCACGAGCAAATGGACACCTTTTATCGTGGGGATTTTGCTTGCTGGTGTGGTGTTCAGCATTGGCATCATCATGCGCGGACCGTGCGCCGAATCAGGATTTCAAGACGGCACGGTGTACGTCAAGATGTGTTACACCGACATCGGCAAGCTCTATGTTGATCGCGGCCTTGACCGTGGAGATTTCCCTTACGCCTCACGACTCGATGGCACTGATTACGTCGAGTACCCGGTGTTGCAAGGACTGTTGATGTGGATTCCCACCAAAGTCATTGGCACCACCGGTGATGTCAAGGCCCGCACCATTGAGTACTACGCACTTTCCTCACTCTTGTTGTATGCGTTGTTGCTGTTGGCGATCTGGGCCACAGTGCAGTCTGCTGGCCGACGTCCTTGGGATGCCTTGATCTTGGCTGCAGCTCCATCGATCGCGTTAGTGGGAACGCTGAACTGGGACCTGCTTCCTGTCGCGCTGCTGGCGCTAGCAATTTTGGCTTGGAGCCGTGAGCGACCGTGGCTGTGCGGGGTGTTGGTTGGGCTGGGGGCGGCCGCGAAGCTGTACCCGTTCTTGCTGTTAGTCGCGTTGTTTGTTCTGGCTGTGCGCACCCGCCGATTCAGTGGCTTCACTCGAGCAACCCTGGGCGCTATTGGTGCGTGGGTTGCGGTGAACCTGCCGTTTGCCTGGCTTTACCCCGAAGGATGGCGCGCGTTTTATGAACTCTCGCGTGATCGCGGTTTGGATTTTGGTTCTGTGTGGTTGAGCTTGCGTTTCCTCGGAGTTCCCGTCGACAAGGTGAACTCCAGCCAAGCTGTTGCTGGCTCCTTTGGGCTCTTGGTGCTCGGCGTGATCGCTCTGAGTCTGTTTGCGCCGCGTAGGCCACGACTGGTTCAGGTCGTGCTGTTGATCGTGATGGCTTTTGTTCTTACTAACAAGGTGTATTCGCCGCAATACGCGTTGTGGTTGCTACCCCTAGTGGCATTAGCGCGACCACGCTGGCGCGATGTGGTGATTTGGCAAACCGGGCAAGCACTGTATTACGTCGGTGTGTGGTTGTGGTTGAACAAATTCAACGACGCAAACCGATCACTTGATGACCGCTCGTATGCCATCGTGATTTTGATCCAGGTTGCATCGGATCTGTTCATTGCAGGTGTGGTGATTCGCGATATCTGGAAGCCGGAACACGATCCTGTGCGCATGGATGGATCTGATGACCCGCAGGGTGGCGAATTCGATGGGCGCCCTGACCACGTCAAGGCTGATCGCGTTGAGGTTTCTTCATGAGCGATGACCTGACCGTGAATGAAGGAGTAAGACCACCGGACGCAGTGTTCGTGTCAGCCGGTCGCGTGGATCAGACCAGCTCCTGGCCCGGAGTCTTGGCGCGCCTGACCAAGGCAGATGTATCCACGCTGCGCTGGTGGCTTGTCACGCGATTTGCTGTCTTGATCGCGGTGGGTGCCTCGGCGTGGTTGCTCACCAGTGGCAAAGGCAAACCGTCTGGGGTTTTCGCGCGGTGGGTGCAATGGGATGCAGTCAACTTCAACGTGATTGCGCAGTTTGGGTATGCCGGAGATGGATCGCGCAAGGCCCCGTACTTCGAAGCATTCTTTCCCGGCTTCCCCCTGACACTGCGGCCACTGGTGAACCTCGGCGTTCCTGTGGGACTGGCTGGCTTGCTCGTGAGTGCCACAGCTTTAGCGGTGGCTGTTGTCGCACTGCGCAGACTTGGTGACTTAGAGGCTGGCGCAGGAGTGGGTGAGCGCGCTGCACTGCTGCTGATGCTGTCGCCGTGGGCGGTCTTCTTGATGGCCGGATATAGCGAAGCGCTGTTCCTTGCGTTTGCTATTCCCGCATGGCTGGCCGCAAAGCGCGGACACTGGTGGTTGGCCTGTGGTCTGGCAATGGGTGCCTCGGCTACCCGAGTAACGGGCCTGTTCCTAGCCCTTGCGCTCATTGTCCAATTCGGTTTGTATGCCAAAGATCGCTGGACGAAGTGGCCTGCGCTGTTACTGCCCTTCTTCCCACCCTTGTTGTACACCGTTTATCAACAGCAGCGGACCGGGGATTGGTCCGTGTGGTTGACCGCGCAAAAAGAAAACTGGAATCGCAAGTTCACGTTGCCCTGGGACGCCTGGGAGACCACGTGGCGTGGCGCCTTTGGTGGTGGCCAGCCCACGGATTTCACCTGGATGTGGCGCGCTGAACTCGTAGCTGCACTTCTCGCAGTGGCAGTGACAGCCTGGCTGTTGTGGCGCAAGCGCTGGCCTGAATCGGTCTACGTCGGTGGTCAAACGATGGCACTGTTGACCTCGTCCTACTTCTTATCGGTGCCCCGTGTTTTCTTGTTGTGGTGGCCGGTGTGGATCGGTCTAGCGGCCTGGTTGAAGAACAAGCCGCAGTGGTGGCCGTGGGTACTGGCAGTGTTTATTCCGCTCAATCTGGCATTGGCGATTGCCTATACCCAAGGACATTGGGCCGGGTAAGAATGAACTCCTACATCAAAAGGGAGGGCACCGATGATTCGATGCCCTCCTTTTTGTTAAGTAATTAGCGACTGAGTGTGTCGATTCCGTTCGTGGCTTCGATCTCACGAATTTGTTCGCGACCAACGCGCACGGCGAGTAGTTCCTTGACGCGTTCCTTACCCAAGAAGCCTTCTGAGATCTTGTTCATGGGGTCAAGCTCGTAGCCATAGCGGCGCAACAGGTGGTCACGCTCCATCAACTCTTTGCGTTCTGATTCAGGAAGCGGGTTCTTCATAGCTTCCTTCCACCAGCCGAGCCACTTTTCGAAGCGCTGATTGGCAACTTCGCGCAGGATGGGGATGACTTCAGCTTCGGTGCCCAGCGGAGCGGTGTAGGAGTGTGTGTTGGGGCCATTAAGGGCTCGCATGTAGGTGCCATGGGAGACGGACCAGTCGAAACGGGTGTCTCCGCGCATCTTTAAAAACTCTTCGTTTTCGGCACCGAAGTACTTCTCTAGGTAGTCAATGTCGATGCGGGTGTCTCGACGCGAGACAAGTTCGGAGTAGAAGAAGATTTGCGGGATCGTGCCAAACACCATGACAAAGTGCGGGACATCGGTTTCCTGTGACAAGAACACCTGCAGGTTCATGTCCAAGATGGAGGCCTTGCGGTTTCCAATCCAGGAGTTAGCAACATGCTCGGCGTGCGGTCCGGTCCAGGTTTGCATGGAACCTTCGAAAGAGGTTTCCATTTCGCCGGTTTCCTTGTTAGGCGCTTCGTTGGCCCAGTAGTCCAAACCAATGGAAGCCTGTTGTGGCTCCAGACCAGGAATTTCTTCCATCACGCGATCCTTGAGGTCGCTCAAGATGCCGTAGAGCTGACGGTGGGTGTCGGTTACGTCAACGTTGGGGTTCTCAGCAAGAAACTCGTGGATGGTCTTGGTTTGACTAACCGGCTGCGTCATTAATGCGCTCCTGAAACGGTGGCGAGGTGTGGCCATGGATTGATAGACCAGAAATCTAGACGAGTGTGGCAGATCGCGGGGCACGGTTGCCAGTTTTGTCCGAAAATCTAGACGGGAATTGGGTTACAGGCCGAAAATCTCGTCGAAATGCGCGGTTGTCATGCGAACCTGGCAGGTCAAAGGAGCTCCTATTTCCGGAGCGGCCATGTCACCTGGCAGCCAGACCATGGACACCTGCATGTGTGGCGGCTCAGCGAACCACAGGCGTTGACCGGCCAACCAAAATGGTGATGCGGCCTTGCCAAAGGCTTGCAGGCCGGTGCGAGCTACGGCCTTACCCCGCCCGGCCAGGCCGCGAGTTACTGATGGCGCTTCAAGACCGACGCCGTGAGATGTTCCACCCGAGACTACGAGGACGTGTCCATCTTTTGGTGCACTTTGCTGGCGTATCCCACCCGGTCACCCTTGGCGACTTCGTGCACGTCCAGGACGGTGGCGTTGACGGCAAAGTGTTCGCGATTTCCATGCCACAACTGCGTGCCAACGCGGGGTTTAATCGTGGTGGTGGAAAGAGTCAATCGCACCTGAGCGAGTTCGGCGGCCGATAGGTGAGAAACCCACAGCGTGTGCGGGGAAAGTCCAGCATCGGTCAACCGTGACGCCCACGTGATGACTTCGTTGACCTTGGTTCCTTTGGCTTGCTCGTCGAAGGGCAGGTGGAGCGCGAAACCGCGAACGTCAAGGCCATCTAGTGGTCGGATCAACGACTCAAGATCAGTGGGTTGAACGCCATGGCGTCGTAACGAGGTTAGTACTTCGACGACGACGGGAACTCCTGGCTGGTCTGTCGCGAGCGCGATGACGGCTTCGGGATGTGCCAGGGTTCGGATCGCAGTTTTTGATGCATCGCGCTCGGCTGCGGAGAGGGTTGGGTGCCACGGCGATAAGACCAAGACCTCGCGAGCAAAGTGTTCGCGTACGCCCTGCACTTCGCTGTGTGTGCCAACAGCGATGGTGCTGACCGGCAAGACCGAGGCTTCGCGCGCTAACTGGTCATTACCAAATCCGTAACCGTTGCCTTTAATGACGGGCACGATGCTGGAGTCGTGGGCAATGGAGCGCGCGAGATGATCACGCCACTGCTGGCCATCGACGCGAAGCGAAAAACTCACGTACCCATCCTCTCGCGAAAAGTGTTATCGGCGGGCTAAGTACAGCTTGATGGCTCGGTGCAAGATGGGTTGAACGGGCAGATCGAACTCTCCGATGTATTCGCTGACCTGGCCACCCGTGCCCAACTTAAAGCGAATGAGTCCGAAAAGGTGGTGGTTGGGGTCAAGGCTGTCGCCGATGCCCCGAAGGTCGTAGGTGTGGCAGTTGCTGGCGTGCGCGGCTTGGATCATGGCCCATTGAACGGCGTTACTTGGGCGGAAATCCCGGCCCGCGGTTGTGGAAGCACCGTAGGAATACCACGCGTGCCCGCCCACCGTGACCAACGTGGTCGCCGCCAGGACGTCCCCGTCTTTCTTGGCCAGGAAGAGCCGCAAGCGGGCCGGATCTTCGGCTTCCATGGTCTTCCACATGCGTTCGAAATAGCGCAGTGGCCGAGGCGTAAACCTGTCGCGTTGGGCGGTTTCGACATACACCGCATGGAAGTCTGCGAGGTCGTCGAAGGTTCCCTCGATCACCTCGACGCCTGATTTTTCAGCCTTACGAATGTTGCGACGCCACTCTTGGTTCATACCGTTGAACAGATCGTCAACGCTCTTGGTACGCAAATCAAGTTGAAAAACAAAACGCGGTTGAACATCACCAAAGCCGTCGCCTTCGGCCACTTCTTGATGCCACCCCAAGGCACGTAACTGCGCGACGAGTTCAGTGGCCTGGTCGTTTGAAGCCTCGGGAACCACGTCCTGCAATCTCGCGCTGGAGTTGGCAATCGCATCCTTGATGGTGCCGGCGGACCACTGACGCACAATCACGGGCGGACCCATTTTGATCGTGAAGACTTTTTTGCTCTTGAGGTAAGCGGTCAACGGGTTCACCCAGTGCGCTGCCGGACCTGGGGTCAGAGTAGGGAAAGTAGGTCCCTCGGGGAGGTAGGCCAAGGACCACTTCAGTCGCGGGATGGGCCGGTACAGGACTAAGGCCGCGCTGACTAACTGTTTACCGTCGAACCAGCCCAAGGATTCATGGCGCCAGTCAGCCTTGACCTGCCCCCAGGCGGGGGTTTGAAGAAAGGAGATCGAGCCCGAGCCGTCCTTGGACTGGATCCAGTCCAAGTGCTGGGCTGAGGTGAGGGGGCGAACCGTCAGCTCGGAGGGGGTGGAGTTCGCGGACACCCCTCAACCCTAGCCACCAATTGACCGGATTCGGTCATCCCTAGGCGCCCCGATAACTCACCGGATTTTCTCCGCCTGTTCACCTTCTCGTTGCTTTGTCGTACGCCTAGCCCGACATCTTTAATGCATTACCAGCCCAAGGAGGTGTGCATGTCTGATCCACGCGTTGTCTTTCTCGGCGGTGATGGCTTGGCACCACAGGGCCTGACCTTTGCTGATCCGGCACATGATGACAGTTCGTCGTGGGTGATGTGGCGAGTGCTCACCGCAAACAATCGCGATGTCGGTCGCTGCCAAACCCTCCATGACGACCACGCTGACAGTGTCGCGGACTTTATGAACTTCAAAGCACATGTGGAGCGCATGGAACCGGTGATCTCGCATGCGCAAGTTGGTGTGGAGTGGACCTGGTCTTTGTTGCTTGATGAAATACCCGTTGCCCGCAGTTCGCGCGGTTATGAACGACTGCGCGAATGCCATTACAGCTTGACGCAGTTTCTCAATGCTGTGCCCGTTGCTGTGATTGTTGACGATCCGGCTCACATGGTGCGGCAACGACGCGACCACGCGATCCCGGGAACCTTTGAGCCATTGGCTGATGCGCTGTGACCACAACAGTTGTCGAAAACGACGTAGACAATGCCCTTGTCGCTGATCAAGCGCGAGAAATTACGACCAAGGTTGACCGACCGGACCTGATTTTCCGTGGCATCATTCGCACGAGCGGTATTGCGGTGCTC
>JAPLBW010000089.1 GCA_026392555.1 Actinomycetota bacterium | reverse complement strand
TGGTGATGAGGTCACAGCCCGCTTCATGCAGGTCTTGGAGAGCCTGTTCAACCTCGTCAAGGGTTTCACCCATCCCTAAGATCAGGTTGGACTTGGTAATCAACCCAGCAGCCCGGGCCTGGCTGATGACATTAAGCGAACCGTCGTAGGTAAAGGCAGGCCGAATCCGCTTGAAGATTCGGGGGACGGTTTCGAGGTTGTGAGCGAAGACTTCGGGCTTGGCGTCAAAGACCTGTTGCAACAGCTCGGGGCGACCATGAAAATCGGGAACCAAGATCTCCACACCACAGCCGGGATTGAGTTCGTGCACCTGACGAATTGTTTCGGCGTAAAGCCAGGCGCCCTCGTCTTCGAGGTCATCGCGCGCAACTCCGGTGACGGTTGCGTAGCGCAAACCCATCGTCTTGACGGATTCACCTACGCGCCGTGGCTCATCGCGGTCTAGGGGTGCAGGCTTGCCGGTATCAATCTGACAAAAATCACAGCGGCGAGTGCATTGGTCACCACCGATGAGGAAGGTGGCTTCGCGGTCTTCCCAGCATTCAAAGATGTTCGGGCAACCGGCTTCTTGGCACACGGTGTGCAGGCCCTCGTCTTTGACCAAAGCGGTGAGCGCAAGGTATTCAGGGCCAGTGCGCAGTCGAGTCTTAATCCACTCGGGTTTGCGCTCAATGGGGACTTGGGAGTTGCGCACTTCAAGGCGGAGCAACTTGCGCCCTTGAGGATCAACTGAAGTCACGATGATCCTCCCTGTTTCTAGTCGAAGATAAACGGCGATCCGGCAGTAGAAAGTTCAGATCCGGACTTGCTTAAGTCTACGAAGGGGTCGGGAGTGTTTGCATCGCGCGGGGCCGTGGCCTGTTCGGGGATTGCTGGCGCACGCTTTTCGGCCCGATTGCCGCGGACAGCGCTCGCGATAACCGCTCCAATTGCCACGACCGCGATCGCAATGGCAGCGAAGAGGAAGAAGCGCAATGCACTGGAGCTCGGGTCGCTACTGACGCCCAATGGCTGGGTGGGGGCCACGGCGGATTGCAAGAGAGCGCAGATCACAATGGCCATAACGGCACCAATGACCAGATCTATCACGATTGCAATGCTGAGTCGAACGCGTTGGCTGGTAATGAAGTAAGCAAAAGCAATCAAGACTAGGGCCAGGGCTGCAAAGAACCACCACAAGTCGGCGATGGGGGCCAGGGTGTTGACGATCGCCACGTTGTTAATTGGCTGGGTGATGCTGCCATTGGGGGCAACAGCGCCCGAGGTCGCGACGCCTTGTTCGAAGGGGGAGTCAGTGATGCCGTAGTTGTTGCTGGCCCATTTAGTGACGGCCGCGCACGTCATCAAAAGCGATCCGACGATACCCAGAATGAGCCCAAGGACCGGATTGGCCCGGCGGCGCTTGGGGGTGACTTGCTCCTGGCTCATAGCGATCCTTGTCTTCGCGAAACTGAACGTTATTACTGCGTGGAGAATTGGTCCATCATGGCTTGTTTTACGGGTTCGAGCAGGTCGTTTACCCCAATTTGTCGACCCAGTTCAACCGAAATCGTGCTCACTTGGGCGTTCTCGATGCCACAGGCAACGATTTGTTGAAAACCACTCAAGGTGTTGTCGCAGTTGAGGGCAAAGCCGTGCATGGTCACACCTTTGGCTACCCGCACGCCGATGGCAGCAATTTTTCGGGCAGCCGGTGACTCGTGGTCAACCCAAACACCGGTTCGCCCTTCCACTCGGCCCGTTTCTAATCCCAGGCTTGAGCATGCTGACATCAGCGCTGATTCAATGCGCCGAACGTAGGCGACCAAGTCCAAGGGCATGGGCAACTGCACGATGGGGTAACCCACGAGCTGACCTGGTCCGTGCCACGTGATGCGGCCACCGCGATCGGTGTCAATGACGGGAGTTCCATCCAGTGGACGTTCAAAATCTTGGGTGCGACGCCCCGCGGTATACACCGCTGTGTGTTCGAGCAGCAGGACGGTGTCATCAATGGTCCCGGCCACGCGAGCAGCGTGTAGCTCGCGTTGAAGTTTGAGGGCGTCAAGGTAGTCAACAGTGCCTGGCAGGTGCCGAAACGAAAGCGTTGACATGTGCCAAGACTAGGGCGCGGGCTGCAACGCTGTGGTGAAGGCTTGTTCAAAGGTGGGGTGCTCAAAAACAAAGCCGGCAGCAAGCAAGCGCTTGGGCAATACGCGTTGACTATCGAGGGTCTCCACGGCGAACTCACCTAACGCCAGACGCAGTGCCACGCCTGGTACAGGGAGCACTGTTGGCTTGTCGAGAACCTTGCCCATCACCTGTGTCAAATCGGCGTTGGTCAATGGCTCAGGACTGGTCAGGTTCACCGCGCCACTCAACTCCGCATGCGTGAGGCAAAACTCAATGGCCCGTACTTGATCAACGATGGAAATACTCGACCAATACTGCTGGCCTGAACCGAGTTTGCCGCCGACGCCGAGTTTGAACAACGGAATCAACCGTTGCCAGGCCCCACCTTCACCCGAAACCACTAAGCCGGTGCGCAGGTGAACCACTCGAATGCCGGCTTCTTCGGCAGGTGTCGTGGCTGCCTCCCACTCGGCGCACACGGTGGACAAAAATCCGGTCCCGCGAGGGGAGTCTTCATCCACCGCAGTCGAACCCGTGTTTCCGTACCAGCCGATGGCTGAAGCATTGAGCAAAACCTTCGGCTTGTTCTCTAGTGCCGCAAGGGCTTGCGAAAGATGAGTGGTGGTGATGACTCGTGAATCACGAATCTTTTGCTTGTACGACCGAGTCCAGCGGCGATCACCAACGCCCACCCCGGCGAGGTTGATAACGGCATCAAAGCCCTCGAGCTGGGAGCCATCCCATGAACGCGTGGGGTCCCAACTAATTTCGTCTGAGCGAATAGCAGTGCGCCTAACGAGTCGAAAAACGTCGTGGCCTTGCGCCACTAATGAAGCCGACAAGGCGGTGCCGATTAACCCGCTAGATCCAGCAATGGCGATACGCATAACTACATCGTGGTGCGTATTGGCGCGATAAGCCACTTAAACCGCGAACTACACACCCAGTTCACTTTCAAAGTCGCCGGCCTCAAGGCGGGTCTTGATCGCCACGAGGAAACGGGCGGCGTCAGCACCATCAACGAGTCGGTGGTCGTAGGTCAAGGAGAGGTAGACCATCGAGCGAATCGCAATGGATTCGCTGCCGTATTCGTCGGTGATGACCATCGGGCGCTTGACGACGGTTCCGGTGCCCAGGATTGCCGACTGCGGCAGGTTCAGGATCGGGGTGTCAAAGAGCGCTCCACGGCTGCCCGTGTTGGTCAACGTGAACGTGCCGCCGCTGAGCTCGTCAGGGGAGACCTTGTTGTCGCGGGTACGACCAGCGATGTCAGTGATCTGCTTGGCCAGTGCGGGCAAGTTCAAATCACCAGCAGAGTGGATGACGGGAACGAGCAAGCCGCGCTCGGTGTCCACCGCAATACCCAGGTGCTCTCCGTCGTAGTACGTGATGGTTCCAGCTGCCTGGTCCATCGTCGCGTTGACGACTGGGAACTGCTTCAAAGCTTCCAGCGCTGCACGAGCAAAGAACGGCAGGAAGGTGAGCTTGACGCCTTCGCGAGCAAAGAAGTCATTCTTGGCCCGATCGCGCAAAGCAGCAACGCGCGTGACGTCAACTTCGACAACGCTGGTCAGTTGTGCCGTGGTTTGCAGGGACTCGACCATGCGCTCGGCGATGACCTTGCGCAGACGCGACATCTTTTCGGTGCTACCACGCAGCGGTGAAGCAGGAGCGGCGTGCTTGGCAGTGGTGGCAGCCGGTGCGGGGGAGGCCACGGCTGCGGGTGCAGGTGCAGCTGCCGGAGCGGCAGCAGGAGCGCTCGCCGGACGCGATGCCACGGCAGCTTCGATGTCTTGCTTGCGAATGCGTCCACCCACGCCGGTGCCGGTAACGGTGCTCAAATCAATGTTGTTATCCGATGCGAGCTTGCGAACGATGGGCGTGACGTAGGTGTCGGTGACGCCATTGCCCGCTGGTGGAGCAGCAGGCGCAGAAGTAGCCGCTGCAGCTGGTGCGGCAACAACAGGTGCGGGCGCAGCAACTACCGGTGCTAGAGCGGGCGCAGGAGTGGCGACGGGTGCTGCAACAGGCGCTGGGATGGCGGCAGGTGCGGGAGCCGGTGGCGGAGTTGAGGCCGAAGGTGCGGCGGCACCGGTGCTGATTTCGCCCAAGACTCCACCGACTTGAACCGTGCCGTCTTCGCCAACGGCGATGGAGACCAGGGTTCCGGCAACGGGTGAGGGAAGTTCGGTGTCGACCTTGTCGGTGGAGATCTCTAGCAATGGCTCGTCAAGAGCAACGGCATCGCCAATGTTCTTCAACCAGCGCGTGACGGTTCCTTCCGTGACGCTTTCACCCAGCGCGGGCAACACGATGGGGACGGTGGAGCCACCAGCAGAAGGTGCTGCGGGAGGTGGAGTCACCGGGATTGCTGAGGCTGCGGGGGCGGGAACTTCTTCAGTAGGTGCGGGGACAACAATCGCGGCAGGTGCTGGTGCAGCGGCAGGTGCCGCGGGAGCAGGTACGCCGGCTTCGTCAGCTGAACCGATGACGGCCAGTTCTGCACCCACTTCAACAGTGGCGTCTTCATCGGCGGTGATGGACAGGAGCACTCCAGCCACAGGGGACGGAATCTCGGTGTCGACCTTGTCGGTCGAGATTTCCAACAAGGGCTCGTCCATGGCAACAGTGTCGCCAATGTTCTTGAGCCAGCGCGTGACTGTTCCTTCGGTGACGCTTTCACCGAGTTGCGGCATTGTGACGGAGACCGGCATTGGTCTTGGCACTCCTTCTTGTTGGACTTTCGTTAAACCCAGATTAGAGGTTCAACGACGATTTTAGGCGTGGGCGTGCAGGGGCTTGCCAGCCAAAGCAAGGTGAGCCTCGCCCATGGCTTCGTTCTGAGTCGGGTGAGCGTGGACCAGGGCTGCCACGTCCTCGGGGTAGGCCTCCCAGTTGACGATCAGTTGGCCTTCACCGATCAGTTCGCCCACTCGGGCGCCGACCATGTGGATTCCCACGACGGGACCGTCGTTGACGCGGACCAACTTGATGAAACCGGTCGTGGCCAAGATCTGGCTCTTGCCGTTTCCGCCCAAGTTGTATTCGTAGGCGGTGACGTTGGCTGCACCATGGGCCTCTTCGGCTTGGGCTTGAGTCAAGCCAACCGACGCTACTTCTGGTTCGCAGTACGTCACGCGCGGGATTCCGCTTTCGTCAATGGCGCGCGGGTTCAAGCCTGCAATTTCTTCAGCAACGAAGATTCCTTGTTGGAATCCGCGGTGGGCCAATTGCAATCCAGGAACGATGTCACCCACGGCCCACACACCAGGGATGTTGGTTTGCAAGCGATCGTTGGTCAAAACAAAACCGCGGTCCATGGATACGCCTTGTTCGGCATAACCCAAGCCATCCGTGCGCGGTCCACGACCGACGGCGACCAACAAGTAGTCCGCGGCCAAGGTGTCACCCGATTCGAGTGACACGACCACGCCGTTGGCATCTTGGGTTACGCCACTGAAGCGCACGCCGGTCTTGAAGTCGATGCCACGCTTGCGAAATGCCCGTTCAAGGGCCTTGCTCAGCGCCTCATCCTCAGCGGGAACTAGGCGGGGGAGGCCTTCGACGATGGTGACTTCAACGCCAAAGGACTTCCACACACTGGCGAACTCGACGCCGATCACGCCACCGCCAAGAACGATGACGCTCGTGGGGATTTCGTTCAGGTCGATGGCTTGGTCGCTGGTCAAGACGCGACCTTCGATGTCGAGGCCCGGAAGGGAGCGTGCGTACGAACCGGTGGCCAACACGATGTTGCGTCCGGTGTACTGAACGCCAGCAACGTCGATGGTGTTGGGTCCAACCAGGCGCCCTTCGCCCTCGATGAAGGTAATCGAGCGGGACTTGACCAAACCTTGCAGACCCTTATAGAGGCGACCGACCACGTTGTCCTTGTACTTCAGGACGGCTTCGATGTCGATGCCGTTCAATGTGGTGTTGACGCCAAACTCGGAGGACTCACGAGCAGTGTCGGCAACCTCAGCCGCGTGCAAAAGGGCCTTGGTCGGGATGCATCCCTTGTGTAGGCAGGTACCGCCGAGCTTGTCCTTTTCGATCAGGGCCACGCTGAGCCCTAATTGGCTGGCTCGC
>JAPLBW010000140.1 GCA_026392555.1 Actinomycetota bacterium | reverse complement strand
TGTAGTCACTCCTTTGCCGGCGCCAACAGCTAAACCCCTAGTGGATTCCTTGCGCAATGAATCGGTGTGTCAGGAGCGCGACATTGCCGCACTAATCCCTGATCCGCCCGAAGGTCTTTTGGGGTTCGCTGATGCAGTTTCCCTTGCCTTGCAGCGAGTCAAAGATATGCAAGTGCGAACCCGCTGGTCTCAGGCGTCAGTTTCTGGTGTCCCCTCGGATCCATTACCCACCGACCCTGACTGGGCAGGTGGTTCGCTGTATACCGATGAACGTGAGTGCGAAGTGCAGGCTTCGCCGGAGCAGTTATGGGCAGTCATCGAAGGCGTGGGTGGCGACAATGGGTGGTACTCGTTTCCGTTTGCTTGGGAAATCCGAGGCGTGTGGGATCGGCTCATGGGCGGCGTAGGACTTCGGCGTGGTCGGCGGGACCCTCGCCACCTGATGATTGGTGAACCCGTTGACTTTTGGCGCGTGGAGGAAATCATTCCAGGTCAACTTTTACGCTTGCGAGCTGAAATGAAACTTCCTGGCTTGGCGTGGCTTGAACTCGAAGTTCGCACCAGTGCGAATGGCGCAACGCTGTATCACCAGCGGGCGTTATTCCACCCACGTGGTTTGGCCGGGCATAGTTACTGGTGGTCAGTTTCCATATTCCACGTGTTTGTGTTTGGCGCCATGGTACGAAACATCGCCGAGGCCGCACGATCGGTGAGTGTGCCGGATTAGTAGCCCGTTGGGGAATCGTTGACGCCGAGTGGACAATAGAGGCGTGAGCGATACATTCTTTGACCGTTTCGGCGGGGCAGAAGCCTTCAGCACGATGGTGCGCGGGTTCTATGACGCCATCGCTGAGGATGAATTGATCCGACCGATGTACCCCGACGCGGATTTGGGTCCGGCCGAAGATCGGTTGCGCTGGTTCCTTGAGCAATATTGGGGTGGGCCCAAGACGTATTCGGAACAACGTGGGCATCCACGCTTGCGCATGCGTCACGCAGAGTTTCCGATCACTCCAGAAGCGCGCGACAAGTGGCTTGATCACATGCGTAAGGCCGTGGATTCGATTCGGCTTTCCCCTGAGCTCGATGAAGAGTTATGGGAATATCTCGTTGACGCTGCGTACGCGATGGTCAACACACCTGGCCCTGACTCCGGCCGTTGGGCTACGTAACGTCCAGACCGAGTTCGTGTGCAGTAAAGGCCAGCGTATCGACGGTGAGGCCAATGCTGCGACTCAACGATCGCGCACCGTGACCCACATCGCTTTCTCGTCGTAACAAGATCGGATGGTCACCAGTGTTGGCATGTTGAAGCGCGGCACACATCTTGCGTGCATGCATCGGGTCAACGCGAGTGTCTTGATCAAAGACCGTGAAGAGAACGGCTGGGTAATGCGTTCCCTCCCTCACGTGGTGGTACGGCGAGTATGCGCGCAGCCACTCGAACTCCTCGGCAATTGACGCGCTGCCGTATTCAACATTCCAGGTAGCACCCAGCCCAGAGGTTTCAAACCGAATCATGTCCAACAGGGGAGCCGAACACACCACGCTGCGATACAGATCGGGGCGTTGAACCAGGGCGGCGCCGACGAGCAGGCCACCGTTCGAGCCACCGCTGATCCCCAGTTGGCTTGGGCTGGTCCACCCGTGGGCAATGAGGTACTCCGCGGCAGCGTGGAAGTCATCGAAGACGTTTTGCTTGTTACCCAGCATCCCGTCGCGGTGCCACTGTTCGCCTTCCTCGCCACCACCACGCAAGTTGGTCACTACATACACGCCACCGGCTTCAACCCAAGCCAAGATGCTGGCTGAAAACCCAGGGGAGAGTGGCAAGCCGAATCCGCCGTAGCCATAGAGGATGGTCGGCCGCGGCTTGTCGGGTGTTGTGCTCGGTGAGATGACAAACATGTGCACCGGTGTGCCATCTTTTGACGAGTAGACCACTTGTTGAGTTGACACGGAGGGAACAACGACAGTGCCGGGTGCGTTAGCCCACAACGATGTGGTCATCGTGCGCGCATCAAAGTGTTGGATGCTGCTTGGTGTGGTGTAGTCGGAGTAGCTAAACCAGGCTTCGTGTCCACCTTCGGGTCGTTCAACGATTCCGCCCAGAGTTCCCACTCCTGGAGCTGGAACAACGCCGGTTTGCTTCCCGTCAATGAGGCGATGAACCGTGATTTCACCCACGCTGTGACGAGTCCAGGTCGCCAACATCACCGGCTCGTCAAGCTCGGTCCCATCCAAGATGCCAAATCCATCCAGCACCGCGATGTCATCTTGGGCAATCAGGTCACGCCAGTGGTCAGAGGTCATATGGGCGGCATCGGTGACACAAATGCGCCCACGCGGGGCATCAAGGTCAGTAAAGACATAAATGCGCCCGTCGCGGCCAAACTCCAACCCAGTTTGAGCATCAACTCCGAGTTGAACTTCGCGAAGTTCGGGACTTTCCGGTGCGCAGGTAGATAGATCGGCTACCCACAGGTCGTTGCGAGGTGCGGTGCCTTCGGCCGCTGAGATCTCTAGCCAGCGACCGTCGCGACTGACACCCACCCCGTAGTAGTTGGTGATGGTCTGGCCGGCGCCGAAGATTTCAATGTCGGTGTCGGGATGCTGTCCAAGAGTG
>JAPLBW010000084.1:464-2581 GCA_026392555.1 Actinomycetota bacterium | reverse complement strand
TGTGATCAGACAGGTGGTACTTAGTGTCCAAGTCAGCAGGAAGGCGCAGATTCATCACCGAAACAAATCGATCGATGGCTGCTGTGGAACCGGATCCAACAAAGAGGATGACGACGTCGTCTTCGCCACCGAAAGCTTGCGAAATGATGGCACGCGCGTCTTCGCGCAGTCGAGAGGTTTGTAATCCGGTGCCCGACGACTCGGTGTGGGTGTTGGCGTAGCGGGGAAGGACCTCATCGCGGATGAAGTCCTCAATAAACCCCAAGGCCCGGCCGCTGGCTGTGTAGTCCGCATAGGTAATGCGATGTGGGCCGTAGGGGCCGTCCATGACCTGGTCATCACCGATGATGGCGTCGCGAATGGCGGCCAAGAGCGCAGGCTCCGGCAGGTGCTCAGATCGGGCTGGAAAGGAACTCACGTTCCCTAGGCTACGGGGTCTGGGACACTAGTGCGGTGTCCATCGCCCCGGTTGAATTAGAACGCCCCGAAACAGACTTTTCCATCATGCCGGAATTGCCCTGGGTGACGTTGGTGTGGAACGACCCAGTGAATTTAATGTCCTACGTGGCGTATGTGTTTCGCGCGTACTTTGGCCACTCCAACGAAGAGGCAGACCGACTCATGCTGCAGGTACACAACGAGGGCAAGGCTGTCGTATCCGCGGGAAGCCGCGAAGAGATGGAGCGCGATGTGGAGGCCATGCACGGTTATGGGTTGTGGGCTACCTTGCAGCAGGACACGTAATGACTAATAAATTTCGAAGCCATGGAGAAGGTGCCACCCTCGTAGTAAGCGAAGACGAGCGCGACATCTTGATTCACCTGTTCTCCGAATTGGCTTTTTTCTTACAGCCTGATCAACCCGAACCCGAACACACGGCCCCCTTGGCCGCGATGGTCGGCATCGGCACGGACTCGGATGCGCCAGAAGATCCAGCCCTGGCCCGCTTGCTCCCCTCGGCCTATCCGCAGGATCCTGAAGCGGACGAGGAATTTCGTCGACTCACGCAAGAAGGCCTGAAGCAGCGCAAGACCGCATCGGTGGTCGTGGTGCTCGAGAGTTTGCACACCGAATCCAAGCGCGTGGAGATCGATGCCCAGGGCTGTCAGTCGTGGTTGACGGCCCTCAACGATCTTCGCCTCGTGCTGGCCACGCGCCTGGGAATCACCGCTGATCCGGCCAGCCAAGCCTGGACTGAGGAAGAAGCCGCTAGTGACCAGCGGGCCAACCTCTTGGCCATCTATGACTGGCTGGGATACCTCCAAGACACCCTGGTGCGCGTGCTGTCCAAGCGCCTTGCCTAGCCTTAGACCATGCTGACGATCGCCCAGACCATCGTGGATGCCATCGTGGCTCACGCGCGCCTGGATCACCCCGATGAAGCCTGCGGGGTGGTGGCCGGACCGGCGCGGTCTGATCGCCCCGAACGTTTCATTCCCATGGTCAACGCAGCCCGTTCCCCCACGTTTTATGAGTTCGATTCCACGGACCTGCTCAAGCTGTACCGCGAGATGGACTCCCTGGATGAAGAGCCGGTGGTGATTTATCACTCCCACACCGCAACCCAGGCCTATCCGTCCCGCACTGACATTTCTTATGCATCCGAACCCAATGCCCACTACGTTTTAGTCTCAACGGCTGATGAGGTGGACGTGGAATTTCGTTCATTTCGCATCGTTGATGGCGAGGTCACCGAAGAGCCAGTCGAAATTGTGACTGGTGAGGTGGAATAGTCAGCGCGTAACAGTTGTTCTTTCCCTTACTGCCCAACCTATGGAGAGTTAGCCCGATGGCCATTGAGGTATCAATCCCCACGATCTTGCGCACCTACACCGATGGTGCCAAGTCTGTCGAGGCCACCGGAGCGACCCTGGGCGCAGTGATCAACGATCTAGAGTCCCAATTCCCAGGCATTGCAGACCGACTCGTTGATGCAGGTTCACTGCGCCGATTCGTCAACATCTATATCAATGACGAAGATGTGCGCTTCCTCGGCGGAATCGATGCCGAAGTCGCCGATGGTGACAACGTCACGGTGTTGCCAGCCGTCGCTGGTGGAGCCTGATGCGTTACGACAACCTTCTGGCTTCGGTAGGGAACACCCCGCTTGTGGGTTT
>JAPLBW010000084.1:0-391 GCA_026392555.1 Actinomycetota bacterium | reverse complement strand
TGTGGGCCAAGCTCGAAGATCGCAATCCCACCGGATCGGTGAAGGATCGCGCTGCGCTGTCGATGATTGAGGCTGCTGAAGCCGATGGCACGCTGACCCCTGGTTGCACGATTTTAGAACCCACGTCGGGCAACACCGGTATTTCGTTGGCGATGGCCGCACGCCTCAAGGGCTACAAGCTCATTTGTGTGATGCCCGAGAACACCTCACCTGAGCGCAGTCAACTGTTGCGCATGTGGGGTGCGGAAATCATTTCCTCGCAGGCAGCAGGCGGATCCAATGAAGCCGTACGAGTAGCCAAGGAAATTTCGGCACAAAATCCCGACTGGGTCATGCTGTATCAATACGGCAACCCCGCCAATGCCGAGGCGCACTATCGCGGCACCGGGCC
>JAPLBW010000078.1 GCA_026392555.1 Actinomycetota bacterium | reverse complement strand
CGCTAACGAAGTCCCAATCGACAACCAAAGTTTCGCCGCGTCGACGAATTCCGCCACCGCTCTTGCGGATATACACCTTGCTGATCAGCCAATCGCCGGTGCGAGAGGCTTCGATAGCAACATCAAGGACGGTGACTTGAGTCTCGTCAGCGACCAAGTCCACCTTGCGATCCAAAAGCTCGCCCAGAACCAATGTCTCCGAAGGGCGCTGTTGGAAGGTGCGCAGGTTGACCACGCCGGTAGTAATGACTTGACCAACGTCAATGGTCGTGACGCGCGTGATGGGTACGAAGATTCGACGGCGCCCGGTGACTTCAACGACGAGGCCCAGAACCCGTGGCTGGGCACCAAGGCGCAGCGTGACGACGACGTCACGCACGCGGCCGACCTGGTCGCCGTTGGGGGCGAAGACCGGCACGCCGGAAAGCCGCGCAATAAAGACGCGGGAAGTCTGGGTGCTCATGGGCTTCAGGGTACCCTCTGACCACTAAAACAAAGGGTTACCGCGAGTCCACGGGGGCTAGGTAGTCTTAGTTCACGCGCTAATCGCGCTTCACCTACAAGGTCTTGTGAAGGATTTGGCTGTGCGACGTAAAACTCTTAGCTCTGTTGTCCTAGTGATCTCCTGCGCGCTGATCGCCTCGGGTTGCTCGTCGACGAAGGCAGAAAAGCCCAATGGCATCACAGATCTTGCGCCCATTGCGGCCTTCCAGCGAGCCGTTAACGCGATGCAGGAAGCCACTGACGTGACAGCCCGAGGAGCACTGCCGGTCAATGGCAAAGCAGCGGTCGTCGAAACGCGCTTTTCCGGTCCGAACGCTGGTGCAACTGTGAAGAGCAAGGGATCGACTTTCCAAGTTATTCGAACAGGTCAGTTCATTTATGTGCGTGCCAGCGTTGAGTTTTGGACCCCATACGTCGGTCGACCACAAGCTGTGTCAATTAACACCCGCTGGGCTCAATCCCTAGTCGATGGCCCGCTGGCGCAATTTAATTTCTTCGTTGACAAGAACACCTTCTTTAAGGCCAGTGGTCGTATCAAGAAGGGCACTGTCGTTGATCTCAATGGTAAGCAAGCTTTCACCTTGATTGATCCGCCAAGTAACACCGACTCCACCTGGTGGGTATCCACCACCGGCGAGCCGGTCATGCTGAAGTGGACGAGCGGTAAGAACACCAAGTACACGTTTAGTTATGACGACGTCAACGTGGTGACTGCTCCACCAGCCGGTGAGACCGTCAACGTCAACGACGTCAAGATTGCTGGTTCCACACCGGAGCCCGTCAAGACACAGGGGCCGTAGCCGCTGTGAGTTTGTCGCGCGCTGCCCGACGTTCGTGTCTGGCTGTTCCTGGCAGTAGCGAACGCATGATCGCTAAGGCTCAAACCTTGGCGAGCGACATGTTCTTCCTCGATCTTGAGGATGCGGTAGCGCCTTCGGCCAAGGTGGAGGCTCGACAAGCCGTGGCTGGTGACCTCATCGAAGGCGATTGGGGCACCCGCATTCGTTCGGTTCGCGTCAATGCCTTTGGCACCCCGTGGTGTGACGATGATGTCGCCACGGTCGTGCAGCTAGCTGGTTCGCACCTTGACACGATCATGTTGCCCAAGTGTTCAAGCCCCGATCAGGTCGTTTGGCTCGATGGTGCGCTCACTGAACTTGAGTCACGTCTTGGATTGGACAGCGGCGCCATTGGTGTCGAGGTGCAGATCGAAGACGCGAAAGGTTTGACCTATGTCGATGCCATTTCGGCGGCCTCAACACGTACCCAAGCGCTGCACTTTGGTCCCGGTGACTTCCAGGCCAGCATGGGCATGCCGTCAGTGTCGTTGGGTCAACTCAATCCTGATTACCCCGGCGACGTTTTGCATCACGTGTATGGCCGGTTGTTGGTGTCGGCGCGTGCGCATGACCTGCAGGTTCTCGATGGCCCGTACTTGACCATTAAGGACCTCGCCGGCTTGTCGGCGGCGGCCAAACGCGTTGCTGCCATGGGCTTTGACGGCAAGTGGGTGTTGCACCCTGATCAAATCGATGTAGTCAACGAAACATTTTCACCGTCACAAGAACAATTCGATCGCGCTGAGTTGATCTTGGATGCGTACGACTATTACCTCTCTGATGCCGGCGGTGCGCGCGGCGCTGCGATGTTGGAGGGCGAAATGATTGATGAAGCCTCACGTGCCATGGCGTTAGTGGTGACCGCTCGCGGCCGCGTCGCCGGCATGGCGCGCACGACAACCTTTACGCCACCGAACTAACCTCAGCTTTTTATAGCCCTCTCGGTCAAGGAGCACCTCATGTCGCAGTCCACACCAGCTCAAGACAATGCCCAAGTTGTGCTGGCAACGTATGGCACCTATACCCAAGCCCAGCGCACGGTGGACTTCCTCTCTGATGAGAAGTTTCCGGTTCAGCACCTACGCATCATCGGCACCGACCTACGCATGATCGAAACCATCACGGGCCGTTTGACCTGGGCGCGCGCTGCTGCTGGAAGTGCGGTGGCGGGTATGTGGTTTGGCCTGTTCATCACCTTGCTGATTGGCCTGTTTGCCGGTGGCCCGTCCCAGTGGGCGCAGTTGGTCATCGGCGGTGTGGCTTACGGAGCCCTTTTTGGGTTGGTCTTCGGCGTGGTCTCGTATGCCGCCTCGGGCGGTCGCCGCGATTTCACTTCCACGAGCCAAACAGTTGCTACAGCGTATGAAGTCACGTGCACCAGCACTCGTGCAGATGAAGCCGCGATCATTGTGAACCGCTTGCCTTAAGCGCTCGCCGTTTCGTGGTTGAACTCCACCCAAATAGTTTTGCTGTGCTCATCAACTTCCCAACCCCACGAACTGCTCAGTAGCGCTACCAGCATCAAGCCTCGACCTGTTTCAGCTAATGCAGCTTGCGGTGGTGGAGGTGGCAGCAAGTCGGGGGAGTGGTCGTTGACTTCAATGCGCACAGTGTCGTCGTCAACATTGACTTCAATGGTCAGTGGAGCTTTGGCGTAAAAGATCGCATTAGCTAAAAGCTCGCCAGTGACTAACTCGATGTCGTCGTACTTTTCCTCTGGTGCACCATCCCAAAACTGCTCGAGTGAGTTTCGCACCAAACGTCGCGCCGACGGCACGAGTTCACTACCCGGCTCGGTCCAACTCTCGCGAAACAGCAGCGTCATGGAGTTCTCGAATCCATAGGCCGTTTCATTGAGTCAGGATACGCAGGGCGCGACTTGCGCCGACCTTTTTGGTCAGGCCAACTCTCGGCCGGCCACAATGGGCACCCTATTGCCCACTAAGGGAAAATGGGCAATACTAATACGGTGTACAGGTTCGGACTCGCACAAGGGTGCCTGTCCACACCGGCCGAGATCACGAGGGCAAGGGGAACTACTTATGAGCACAGTGGTGCAAACCGACCAGCGAAGTCGACTCGTACTTCCAGGTCACAGCAACGAACGGTTCATCGTGCACGAGCTCGAGGATGGGAGCATCTTGTTGGAACCTGCGCGCGTCATTTCTCAAGCCCAATATGAGTACGACACGAACCCTGAACTTCAGGATTTGCTGTCCAAGGCATTAGCTTCGCCCACGGTGAAGCACACCTTCACACGTCGTAGTGAGTAGTTTTAAAGGCGCCGTTTCACGCGTTGCCCAGCAACAACTTCTTGCGCTGGAATCGGGCGATGATGTGGACTTGTTTAACGCGGTCGTGGATGTATGTGAATTGATTCTCAAGTATCCGGCCCAAGCGCAGCGGATGTCGGCTGCATTTACAACACAAGACGGAATAGTCCTGCGCATGCCAGTGGTGGGACGTCCACCCTTCAAAGTCTTTTGGACAAGCAAAGAGCCTCGCATTGAGGCAGTGTTCCCGCACCCGTAGTACTTATCCACAGGATAGGTTGATTTATCCTTTATGTCCGCTTTACCCTGCGTTTATGTCCGGCTCGCTTGCCCGCTTCCCAAGGGGCGTTGACCCTAAGGACCTGCTCACCGAACAGGTCCGCGAAGCCGTACGACAGTCCGGCGTCAATCCGGTCGAGCGGCCCGAAACGGTACGGCAATTGGTTGCTGACTCATTGGCTAACCACGAGGACGCGGTCCTGGCTGGGTCGGCATCTCCGCTGGTTGAAGCCCAGGCATGGGCGGACACGTTGGTGGATTCCATGGCCGGTTTTGGACCCCTGCAAAAGTACTTAGACGATCCAGATGTTGAAGAGCTGTGGATCAATGCGCCCAGCCAAGTTTTTGTAGCGCGTAAAGGCCGCAGTGAACTCACCACGGTCATTCTTGAATCGTCCCAGGTGCGTGATCTGGTGGAACGTATGCTCAAGCCATCAGGCCGCCGGGTGGATTTGAGTTCGCCATTTGTTGATGCCATGCTTCCCGATGGCAGTCGACTCCACGTGGTCATTCCGGACATTACTGCGCAACATTGGGCTGTCAACATTCGCAAGTTTGTCGCCCATGCTCATCGCCTTGACGATCTGGTTGACCTTGGTTCGATGACGTCTTCTGCCGCAGCATTTCTTGATGCTGCTGTGCGGGCTGGACTCAATGTGATCGTGTCGGGAGCCACTCAGGCAGGTAAGACCACCCTCCTCAATTGCCTCCTGGCCGCGATTCCCTCCGCGCAGTTGGAAGGCACGGGGGAAATCCCCTTACGGCGCCTGGTCAAAGAGGCATTGCGCATGCGTCCGGATCGCCTTGTCGTGGGGGAAGTTCGCCAGGAAGAGGCTTTGGATCTGCTGATCGCCCTCAATAGCGGTTTACCTGGAATGTGCAGCGTGCATGCCAACTCCGCACGAGAGGCGGTCACCAAGCTGTGCACCCTCCCGCTTTTGGCCGGTGAAAATGTCAGCGCTGGGTTTGTAGTGCCAACGGTGGCATCAAGTGTTGACGTAGTGGTTCATGTTGCCCGCGATCAGCAGGGAAAGCGCAGGGTCCGGGAGATCGTTGCTCTCCCTGGTCGAGCTGAAGGTTCAGTCATTGAGATTGCTGATCTCTTTGTTGATCGCCCTGAGGGGCTCACTCGCGCTGCCGGCTTTCCGCCACATGCTGATCGGTTTGCAGCTGCAGGAATTGATGTCCATGCACTCTTGGCCGTTGATTACGAGGTGGCGTCATGAACGCGGTCCTAACAGGAAGCTTGTTTGCCTTCGGCTTGATCTGCCTAGTTGCCTGGAAGCATGACCTCTCTGTTTCGTCGTGGTTACAGCCGCTTGTCTCTTTCATCCAACGTTCGAGACACCGAGGGGCATCCGTTATTGCTGAATCAGGTGTACGGGGGTTGTCTGTTTCAGGTCTACTGATGATTTCGCTGACGGCCGGGTTAGCGGTGTTTGTCATCTTGGCGGGGATTTCTCAGTCAAAGGTGGTCGCGGCCGTCTTCTCGGCGATGGCTATCGCAGCGCCCTTCTTGGTGGTGCACGGACGGGCCGTTCATGCACGCACGGCACTGCGGGAGGAGTGGCCGGATGTGGTGGACAACCTGGCCTCGTCGGTTCGCGCTGGGCTAGCCCTTCCGCAAGCTTTGGCTCAGATTGCGGTTCAAGGTCCGGTGCAACTTCGACCTCAATTCGAGGCCTTCGCGCGCACCTATGAGGCGACCGGACGTTTT
>JAPLBW010000214.1 GCA_026392555.1 Actinomycetota bacterium | reverse complement strand
CTCTCGGCGTTGCCGCCGCTCTGACTGGAACATCCGGCCAACATCAGAAACGCAGCAAAGCTGGCCCTGCTGAGGGCTTTGCGCCAATAGCAAACCATGCGAATCCCCTTTACCTGTAAGGGCGCGGTTATTCAGTCGCCGCGCAATTGTGGAATGCGGTCAATGATGCGGTTTAATACTCAGGCAAACGCAATGCAGTGTGCGTCAGCAGCTTGAAGCTGCCAGTGGCTGGCAAAATCGCCAGAACCGATACCATGGATCTGTGTGGCTAACAGCGCAGGATTTGATATAGATGCAGGCGCGCATTGGCTGGGAAGAGAACGATGGGCAGGCGATCGCAACCGTTCAAGGTAACGGTTAACATGGTCCCTGCCTTGAGGTAGAAACCATGGCACCAGCCAGACCAGGAAGATCCAGCCCGCAGCAGATCGTTACCAGCCGCCTTGTCGGGCATGGTCGGCTCAATCCGGGGCTTCTTGTCTTTGCACGGGCATGGCGCATGTTGCGGACGCACATCCTGAGCACAGTCAGAACTTGCCGGAAAATTTTCTGGAGAGCAACAGGAGCAACATTCTCTTGACGACGGCACATAGACAGGTCGACCAGCATGCAGGGTGGCTAGAGTGCAAGGCATGAACGAACAGCAGCACAGACCATTGCCTGGCACGGTCGTAAGAATGAACCAGATAGTTACAATTTTAACCATCATTTTTGTATCGTATCCGTGCTGCGCGAACCCTGTCAAGGGACGGCTTTGCTTTAAACGGACCAGTTTTTAAACTGGCGGACCTGCAAAATCGTGCCAAAAGCTCGCCGGCCAGGGCAAAAAACCGGCAAGGCATTGAAGGCCAGAAGAATGGGGTATGGAGGAGTTCAGGTAGCCCATGCGGGCTTTTATTGAAGGGACCTTTGGCAAAGCCTCGCGCTATCCTGCCCCGATGGGGCCTTCATGCAAAACCTCCGGTAGACAAATGCAACCGATATTTCTCAGCCAGGCTTGCCCTGCGGAAACTACAACAAAAAAAGATAAACTGCAGCAAAATATGACATGGCGCATTGTACAGACCTGCAGACACCACAATAACCCGCAGGTATTCCGGGCACAGCAAAAAACCGATGTGGGACATGCCAGTATTCGGGCGAGGTGCCACGGCGGGCTACCGGGCGATAACTTTCGTAGTAGTTGCGATAACAAAGAAAAGAACCACCCCGGGTGACACGCTTGGGCGCCAGAGGGTCGTGCGGATCCCAATTTCCGGTAGGGCCGGCATGACCCTCTATAGCCGTTGGGAGGGAAGGCGCTACCAGGTGAAGCCATCGGTGCGCTGATTTTTTCATGGAAAGCCAACCCTGCCAGATATTCGCCAGCTTGTCCCCCTTGCGGAGGGGTATCGCCCCAGGTGAAGCGTTTGCCAGCCAGGTCACCCCGCGCCGCATATTCCCACTCAGCCGCGGTGGGCAGGCTTTTTTCGCCCACCCGGCGTTGGCTACTGCATCGAACCACGGAACCTGCACGACCGGATGATCCTCACGGGCCATCAAGAGCCCGATGCTACCGGTGATCACTTTTGGCGAGGACGAGGCGGGCGAAGCCTATCTCACCATTGTCAGCGCC
>JAPLBW010000141.1 GCA_026392555.1 Actinomycetota bacterium | reverse complement strand
GCCGCACACCTTGGTGAAGTGCTGGGTCAACGGCTAACCCCCCTTGAGTCCCACCACGGTGTTGTCGAAGTGCGCCGACTGGGCACGATGACCGGAATTGAAGTCTCGCCCGTTGATGGACTCGAACGCACTGGCTTTGAAATTTGTCAGGTCATGAAGGACAACGGAGTACTGACTCGGCCCCTTGGTGATGTCGTGGTGCTGATGCCGCCGTTGGCGATGAATGACACTGACCTGAACACCGTTGTGGATGTGTGCATCGCCGCCATCGACCAGGTCACCGGATGAGTGCACTCGACTGGCTGTCCGGGTTTAGCGATCGTCGGATTGCCCAAGGGTTGCGCCGTGAACTCCACCCGCGCTCGCCGGACCTTGATGGCCTGCTGGATCTAGCCTCCAATGACTACCTCGGGTTGGCTCGTCACCCTGAAGTCATCAAGGCCGCCCAAGAAGCCGCACACACCTGGGGTACCGGGGCTACAGCGTCACGATTAGTGACCGGAACCACGCACCTGCACGCTGAGTTTGAAGCAGAGCTTGCTGATTTTGTCGGAACCGAATCCGCACTGCTTTTTTCATCCGGCTACCTGGCCAACCTCAGTGTGATCACCGCACTCACGGATGAGCACTCACTCATCAGCAGCGATACAAGCAACCATGCTTCGATCGTGGACGCCTGCCGGCTGTCCCACGGCCACGTGTTTGTAGCCCCCCACAAGGATGTTGGGGCCATGCGTGCGGCTTTGGAATCAGCCACGGCTACGGCTGTTGATCAACCTTCACACATGCTGATCACCGATGCGGTTTTCAGTGTTGACGGTGACCAGGCTCCGTTAGCTGAGTTGGCTCGGGTTGCACAAACTCACGACGCAGTGTTGGTCGTTGATGAAGCACATTCACTCGGGACCGTGGGAGATCGTGGCCAAGGACTCACCAGCCAACTCAACCTGCAAAATTGCCCCGGCGTGGTCATCACGGCGACTCTGTCCAAGGCATTTGGTTCACAAGGTGGAGTCGTACTGGGGACCCATGCCACCATCGCGCACCTGATCGACGCAGCTAGACCTTTTATTTTCGATACGGCTTTGTCCCCCATGAATGTGGCTGCGGCCCAAGCCGCCCTGCACCTGATTAAGCAAGACCCCGAACTACCCGAAAGCGCCCGAGCCAACGCCCAACACCTGTCAGATTTAGCAACGAGCCTGGGTTTTGAGGTATCGCAGCCCGATGCTGCCGTGGTGTCGATCGTGATTGATCGACCGCAAGATGCCGTGGCTGCCCGCGACCTGTGCGCTTCACATGGCGTACGCGTGGGGTGCTTTAGGCCGCCTTCGGTTCCTGATGGTCGCTCCCGGCTTCGCTTGACCGCGCGCGCTGACCTCGGTGAGCCCGAACTCGCCCGCACCGCAGCTGCCCTAGCTGCTGTCGCCCATGCCGGCTGGGGTGTGTGATGAGTGAAATATTGATTGTCAGTGGAACCGGTACCGATGTAGGTAAAACCATCGTCACCGCAGCCATTGCAGCAAATGCGATCCGTGCGGGAAAGAGTGTGAGCGTCGTCAAGCCCGGCCAAACGGGCGTGACTGGTGATGAACCAGGCGACCTCGCAGTCGTTGCCGCCCTGACTTCCACCATTGACGGCGCAGCCGATCGACTTCTGCTTCACGAGTACGGCCGCTACGAACCACCACTTGCACCAGCAACCGCGGCGCGCATCAGCGGACAACCGCCGTTAGTTCTTGCCGACGTTGTTGCTTCCATCCAGGGATTAACCAGCGACTTCATTGTTGTTGAAGGAGCAGGTGGCCTGCTCGTTAAGTACAGCGATGAACCCGTCTGGACCATCGCTGACCTGGCGCGCGAACTCAACGCCGAAGTCCTCCTTGTTGTTGCCTCCGGGCTCGGCACTTTGCACCACACGGCAGCCACCTTGGAAGCGCTGGCCACACGAGGCCTGACCACGCCGGGTCTGGTCATCGGACAATGGCCCGCCGAACCATCCCTGGCCGAGAAAACCAACGTCGTGGACCTGCAGCGCCTCGGCGCACCCCTCCTGGGCGCTATCCCAGTCCAGGCCGGCCGCTCCGGTGAGTTTGCCCACATTGCGGCGACCAGTCTGCACACACGCCTTGGCGGAACCTTTGATGAGGCACACTTCACCCATACCCACACTCAGGAGTTGAATCGGTGACGCTTAGTACCAACACCCCGTCGAACGAAACCACGAGCGCGATTTTGCAAACAGCGCGCGAGCAGGTTCTCGAACGCGGCGAAGGATTAACCACCGACCAGGTCCTCGAAGTACTTCGCCTTCCCGAAGATTCCATCTCGGATGCCCTGGCCTTGGCCCATGAAGTGCGCATGAAGTGGTGTGGCCCAGAAGTTGAAGTCGAAGGCATTGTCTCGATCAAGACTGGCGGATGCCCCGAGGACTGCCACTTTTGTTCACAGTCAGGTTTGTTCACCTCACCCGTGCGTTCGGTATGGCTCAACATTGAAGAACTGGTGACCGCTGCTCGCCAGACCGCAGCCACTGGCGCCAGCGAATTCTGCATCGTTGCTGCTGTGCGTGGACCCGATGACAAGCTCATGGAGCAAATGCGCGATGGCGTCGCGGCGATCAAAGAAGCCGTTGATATCAACGTGGCAGCCTCGTTGGGGATGTTGACCCAGGAACAGGTCGATGACCTCGTAGACATGGGTGTGCACCGCTACAACCACAACCTCGAGACTGCTCAGTCCTACTTCCCCAACGTGGTCACGACGCACACCTGGGACGAACGCTGGAAAACCTTAGAAATGGTGCGCGACTCAGGCATGGAAGTGTGCTGCGGCGGGATCATCGGTATGGGCGAGAGCGTAGAACAGCGCGCCGAATTTGCCGGTCAGCTCGGTGCTTTGTCACCACATGAGGTTCCGTTGAACTTCTTTAACCCACGGCCGGGAACCCCCTTTGAAGATGTTCCTGTTTTGACCTCCAGCGAGGCGCTGCTAGCCATTGCTGCGTTCCGCTTGGCCATGCCTCGCACGGTGTTGCGCTTTGCTGGCGGACGCGAGGTCACTTTGGGCGACCTCGGTACGCGCGATGGTCTCCTCGGTGGAATCAACGCCGTAATCGTTGGCAACTACTTGACCACGTTAGGTCGACCCGCTGATGACGACCTCGAGCTCCTTGCCGAGCTCAAGATGCCCATCAAGGCTGTCGCTGACGCAGTGTGATGACCGATCAAAACCCGTGGTGTGATCGATGTGGTGAGTCACTGTCGTTAGGTGATCACTTTGAGTGCCAAGTCGCGCGCAATCTCGAACCCCCGCGCTTTTGCACGCAGTGTCGACGTCGCATGGTCGTACAAGTCTTGCCCAAGGGGTGGAGTGCTCGCTGTAGTGAGCACGGGGAACTGCATCAGGCCAACTGATTAAGCCCGGTACTTATTAAGCCCGGTTAAGCAACCAAACCCAGGCGGCGCAGTTCCACCGTGAGGTCATGCGGGTCAGTTGAAGCCACGAGGGCGGCATCCAAGGTGATCACGCCATCGCGGAACAGTGAAATCAGCGACTGGTCAAAGGACTGCATCCCGTAGAAACTGCCGTCCTTCACCAGCTGCTCAATGTCTGCGGTCTTTTCCGGATTAGACAAGGCTTCGGCAACACGTCCGGTGTTGACACAAATCTCCATCGCCACGCAGCGGCCTTCGCCATCGGCTCGGGGTACCAGACGCTGGCAGACGATGCCTCGAAGTGACGCGGCCAAGGACAGTCGAATCTGGGCCTGCTCGTGCGGTGGGAAGAAGTCGATGATGCGGTTGACGGTTTCAGTCGCGTCCGTGGTGTGCAAAGTCGAGAGCACCAGGTGACCAGTCTCCGCTGCCGTCAAGGCGGCGGTGACGGTTTCCATATCGCGCATCTCGCCGACGAAGATCACATCGGGGTCTTGGCGCATAGCCGCACGCATAGCCGTGGAGAAATCATCGGTATCAACCCGGACTTCACGTTGATTAATCATGGCCTTCTTGTCATGGTGAATGACTTCAATCGGATCTTCAATGGTCATGACGTGGACTTCACGGTTTTCATTGATGTGATTGATCATTCCGGCCATCGTGGTGGTCTTGCCCGAACCCGTAGGTCCGGTGACCAAGACCAAACCGCGCGGCTCAAGCGCCAGCGCTGATACAGCGTCCGGTACTCCAAGACTGGTCAGGGGGATTGCGCCGTCGGTGACTCGGCGAAAAACTAATCCTGCTTCACCGCGCCCGCGAAATGCGTTGACACGAAAACGGCCCAAGCCCGGCACCGTGTAAGCAAAGTCAGCTTCGTTGGTTCGCGCAAACTCTTCACGCAGATCCGCGCGCATGACCTGGTTCACCATATGTTCGGTGTCCGCAGCCGTGAGGTCTGGAACTTGAAGTTTGCGTAAGCGGCCATCAATGCGCACGCGCGGGGGCGATCCGGTCTTGCAGTGCAAGTCGGATCCGCCACTCTCCACGAGGGCTCGCAAAAAGGGCTCAATCGACTGAGCCTGTTGATTGGTCACCCCTGTTTATCGGCAGGAGCATGAATTTCCTTAACCCATTCGGGCTAGCCGTAGCCACGCCTAGAATCGGGGCTTTTGCGCCCCTAGAACCTCGTCAGTTGGCTATCTCCTAGGCCAGTTCCACCACGATGTCGCCCTCTTGGACCACATCTCCTTCTTGGACGTGGATGGCAGTCACCGTTCCGGCGAATTCGACCAACATGGGGATTTCCATTTTCATGGATTCAAGCAAGATGACCATCTCGCCGGCTTCAACCTGGTCTCCCACGGCAACGACTACCTTGGCAATATTTGCCACGAGTTCAGCGCGTACCTCTTCAGCCATGACTTCATCTTATGGCTACATGGCAAAAGAAGTGTTGCGCTCCACGATTCGCGAAAGGGTTTCTACCACTTTGGGGTCAAAGTCGTAGACCATGCCAAGACGCAAGCGCTCGAGGGCTTCAAACCTGCGGCTACCTTCGAGCGAACCGCCGACCAAATCATCGAAAGCGTTGACCGCACGGATGATGCGACTTGCCAACGGGATGCTCTTGTCCGCTACTTCTTGCGGTCGACGGTACGGGTCGGGGATGTGACGCACGATGCGCGCCACCTCATCAAGCACGCCGGTTTCCACGATGACGTCAGCGCCCTTGTCCGCGATCTGACGCTGTTGATACGGGTCGGCAACCACCGTGGCACCACCAGGAATGGGGTCGTCAAGTGAGAGTTGACCGATGTCGTGCATTAAGGCTGCATATTCAAGGTTCAGCAGATCATTTTCCGCCATACCCATTTCGCGCCCAACGGCAAGCGAGATGTCGCAGACGCGCCGAGCATGACCCGTCTCGGTATAGCCACCGACTTCGGTCACACGCGAGAGCGCCCGGATGGTCTGGCGATAGGTAGCGCGGATCATGGCGTAGCGCTTGAAGGCCACTTGAACCAAGACCATCTGCAAACCAAAAACCGGAAGTGCCCAAAATGACATGGCGCTTGAGGTCATCGAAATCATCACCGCAGTGGCGGCCACGGCCGAGTTCAATCCCAGGCCAGCAGTGAGTTCGTCACCGAGGGTTCGAATAAAGGGAGCTCGAGTTCGGGCCGAGCGAACCAGTGAGGCCATGGATGCATCAAGGAGCAAGGCCAGTACACACACGCCCAGCATGATCAGCGAGAGTTCCCACGCTGGATATCCGCGAGCCTCGCCAAATTGCCAACTCGGCCTAAACACAAAGGCAGCAAACGCAACAGCCAAGACTTGCCGAGCCACCAGGTCTAGTGCGGGAAGCCGACTGGCCACCATGTGCGGCAACATTCCAGCGATCATCGCTAGCGCGGTCACCGACACCGCTTGATAGGCAGCGTGCTCAGCACTAATGCCACCAAACCAAGGCAACACTGAGTAGGCCAACGCACCTGCCGTGGCCACCGGCCACACCTCGCGATCGCCAGGAAGTCGCAAACGCAAGAAAGCACCAACTCCAATGAACAGTCCGAAGGCCAAGGCCACCAGCGGTTGCTTGACTCCGTAAATCGCTGTTGAACACAACGAGATCACAGTGATGAGCAACGCTGCGACAGCCAGTAAGACTGAAGCGGCTAAACCAGGTTCACTGACCCGACCACCAGGACGCACTGCATCTGCTGCTGTCAGGGTCATGACGTCACCGCATCTTCACCGATAGTGGGGCGTTGTGCTTGTTCGCCAACAACAAATCGGGGATCATCAACGGGCTCGGGAATCATCGGGTCGTCATCGTCAAAGACAGGTGCGCCAGGTTGGGCAGAAAGTTCCTCGGCCGTAGGCGGCTTGGCTGGTTCCCAACCCACGTGACTGACGGCAAGGACCAACGCATCAACCATCTGCGGATCAAACTGAGTTCCGCGGCAAATGAGGAGTTCCTCGATGGCCTCTTCGACGCTGCGGGCCGACCGGTAGGAACGAGTAGACGTCATCGAGTCGAAGGCATCGGCCACAGCAATAACGCGGGCAAATTCGGGGATGTCGTCGCCCTTAAGACCTGAGGGGTAACCAAGGCCATCAAGGCGCTCGTGGTGGTGATAAATCCCGGCGAGGGCTTCGTCGAGGAATCGAATATCGCGCACAATGTCATGGCCGCGGGTTGGGTGCAGCTTGATGGCCTCAAACTCATCCTTGGTGAGCTTTCCACTCTTACGCAACACCGTGGTCGGGACACCAAGCTTTCCAACGTCGTGCAGCGTGCCCGCGTATTCCAATGCTTGGAGTCGATCCTCAGACATCGTCACGGCTTGACCGATCAGTACTGATGCGCGAGCAACTCGCTCACTGTGACCGCGGGTGTACGCATCCTTTGTTTCCACGGCTTGCACCAGAGTGCGAATCGTGGCGTTGTATGCCTGCTGTTCGGCAGCGAACTGTCCCATCGCCCAGCGAGCAACAAACAGCGGCAGCAAACCAAAGGCCAAGGCCAAGGGACCAACTTGCGTCCACAAAACCGCTAACACCATTCCTAGTGCCGAGTAGGCAACTCCAGGCAGCAACGTACGCAACAAGATGTCACGCAAGAGGCGAATTGATGAGGCATTTTCAACGATGGCGATGACCACGCCAACAAGAAGGGAGTTAATGAAGGCATAGACCACACCGCTGACCAGGGCAGGAAGCAGGACCTTAGGGAAGTCCCCTGGTTCCAAGGTTGAGGTTCCACCAAGTGCTGCATAGATCGCGCCACCGGCGGCAACAGCCAAGACCAGTTGGCCCGCGTTAAATACGCGCTTGACCGGTGCGATTCGCGTGACGTCACAAACGGAAGCCAGAGCGACAAGAACTCCGCCCCACACGCCCAACACAATGTAGGCAGCAATAGCTACCGGGGTGGTGACGGTAATGGTGAGGCCAGCAGTTCGGGTACCTGGTCCGACCGGCAACGAATCCGCAAGAACATAGAGAACAGCGAAAACCAAAATAGGTAGCCACTGATCGATCTGGCCAATGGCAAAGATGCTGAGACCTAGCGCGGCCGCAACAACGGTAACAATCACCAGTCGTGCAGCGCGGGGAAGCTCGCGCATCAATGCTCCTGCCACAAAGGGTGAGAGCGATACGGGGACCGACAGCGGGATGATTCACCTTAACGCCAGGAAACGCCTGGCTCGAGAAGCATCTTGAACATGGTGGGTAACACCCCCAGGGATTCATGTCACAGTCACCGCTTGTTGACTATGCAAGATCCGCTCCGCTTGGGGGAAGAGCGGACCGGAGTCCGCTCAAGTGGAGCACAACAATGTTTCAGTACTACAGACATTGCAATGGTGTGTGCAGCTGAACTGCACACGTGTGAATCACCACGCTGCCGATCCCGGTACCGCTCTCTTCAGTTTTAGTTCGGTCTACAGGCAATACCCATAGTCCTGATACGACCTCTCGAGTTCCGGGACTCAAGTGGCTACCGTTACACAAGTGAACGGTGTGAAGTCACTGGAGTCAAGCCTGACCAGCGCCTAGGCACAATGTACCGCCTGAAT
>JAPLBW010000197.1 GCA_026392555.1 Actinomycetota bacterium | reverse complement strand
GTGGTGTTGTGGGATCGCCACAGCGCCGTCACTGCTGTGGTGCACGCCGGCTGGCGTGGGTTCGTTGCTGGGGTGATTCCAGCGGCGGTGACAGCAATGACCAATGCTGGAGCCAGCGTTAGCTCGATCTCGGCCTGGGTAGGCCCCAGTATTTGTTCCCAGTGCTACGAGGTGGGCTTGGATGTTCAAAGCCACATCGCTGCGGTTTCGCTAGCGGCCGTAGCCCAGACCAAAGACGGCCAACCAGCCGCAGATATGGGCGCGGGAGTAGCGGATCAACTTCGTGTCCTTGGTATCACTGAGATTGCTCACGATATGCGTTGCACGAAAGAAACCCCGTCGTTGTATTCGGCGCGTGGGGGAGACGCCCTCCAACGATTGCAGTTTGTGGTGAGTGTTGATGTCCGGGACTAATCGAATTGATGAGCTCCGTCTAGGGCTTGCAACCACTCAGGAACGCATCGATCACGCGTGCCAGCAAGCGGGACGCTCGAGCAATGACGTCACTGTTGTAGTGGTCACCAAGACGTACCCCGTCTCTGATGTAGAGATTCTTCAGGAGCTGGGTGTCACGGATGTGGGGGAAAACAAAGATCAAGAAGCCGGACCCAAGCGCGCGCAGATGACGCACCCCGGCTTGCGTTGGCACGCCGTAGGTCAAGTGCAAAGCAATAAGGCAAAGAGCGTGGCCCAATGGGCTGACGTGGTGCACTCAGTGGATCGGGTCGGTCTCGTCCAAGCTTTTGATCGAGTGGCTGCTTCGAGCCCCATTCAGGCATTTGTTCAGGTCAGCCTTGATGGGGATCCGGCTCGAGGTGGCTGTGTGATTCCAGAACTTGCAGTAATAGCTGAAGCAGTGGCTCGCAGTTCCACCCTGTCCTTGGTCGGAGTGATGGCTGTGGCGCCGTTGGAAATGGAGCCGTCCCGCGCGTTTGCTGACTTGTGGGCCGCTAGTCAGGGACTGCAGGGGGACTTCCCACAGGCGGCCTGGATCTCCGCGGGGATGACACAGGATTTCGAGGCGGCCATCGCGGCCGGCGCGACACACGTGCGAATAGGCAGCGCGATCCTCGGCAACCGTGCCTGAGTCGGGTAGCGTTCAAGAGCCGTAGATCCCGCGGCGCGCTAGGTCGACACACTTGACAGCTGACAGCTAACAACTGACAGCTAACAGTTAGAGGAGCAAAGTCAATGGCAAGTGCCATGCGAAAGATGGCCGTTTACCTTGGATTAGTTGAAGAGGGCAACGAGCAATACGACGATTACGACTATGCAGCTCCTGCCGATCAGTACGAGCGTGCCGTTGTTGCACAGCAGCCGCGACAGGTGCAGCAGTACGACACCTCTCCTGCTGTCGTTCCTGTTTCGCGACCTACGCCAGCAGTGATCGACTCCGGTCGAATCACCACTATGCATCCGCGCACCTATAACGATGCACGTGGCATTGGTCTGGAGTATCGCGAAGGCACTCCCGTCATCATGAACTTGACCGAGATGGACGAAGCAGACTCCAAGCGGTTGGTGGACTTTGCCGCCGGATTGGTCTTTGCGCAACGCGGCCAGATTCAACGCATCACCAATCGCGTATTCCTTCTGTCGCCGGCCAATGTAGATGTCACCGAACAGGCCCGCGCAGCGGTTGCCGAAGGTGGATTCTTTAACCAGTCGTAGTACCTCGTTCTGGATGGTTAATCCCTGTGGGGCTGGCCGCCGGCTAGTCATCAAGGAGAAGCGCACGTGAGTGGGTTGGGATCACTTCTTTACTTCGTGCTCTTTGTGTTTTCCCTGCTCCTGATTGCCCGAGTGGTTTTTGACTATGTCCGGATGTTTGCTCGCGATTGGGTGCCGTCAGGAATCGTCCTGCTGATGCTTGAGGGCATCTATTCAGTCACTGATCCACCGGTCAAAGCCCTGCGTCGGGTCATTCCGCCCTTGCGCCTAGGCGGGGTCGCCCTGGATCTGTCCGTCTTGGTGCTGTTCTTGATCCTGGCCATCTTGATGCGCCTGGTTGTCTTTTTGTAACTCCATCCACATGGCTATTGCGCAAGGGGTGTGGGCTATGGCTACGCTTATCAACCTTGACGCCAATTTCCCCCGCGGCTCAGAGGTGACCCAATGGCATTGACTCCAGAAGAAGTGCGCAACAAGCAGTTCACGACTGTTCGCCTGCGCGAAGGCTACGACGAGGACGAGGTAGACGCGTTCCTCGACGAGATCGAGGCTGAGCTGGCTCGACTGCTGAGCGAAAATGATGAACTGCGACAGCGTGCAGCATCAGGCCCTGCGGCAGCGTCATCAACTCCGACTCCGACTGCACCAGCCGGTGGACCCTCACCTGTCCCCACGGCTGTACCGACGCCCGTTGCTTTTCCTGCTGTTGTTACTCAGACCGAGACTGCACCTCTTCCGGTGCAGAACACCGCAGCACCTGCAGAAGCGGCCGCGCGAGTTCTCGAACTCGCTCAGCGAACTGCTGATGAACTTCTAGCCCAGTCGCGCGCTGAGGCCGACCGCCTTCTGGCCGAAGCCCAAAGCAAGGTGCAAAGCACCGACCGTGATGCACAACTGCAGCGGGCCGCCCTCGAAGCGCGCGTCGAAGACTTGCGCAACTTCGAGCGCGAATACCGCACCAGAATGCGCGGATACTTTGAAAACCAATTGCGCGAACTTGAAGCGCGTGGATCCGATCCTGCTGCGGGGCTTGAACCACCGACTACGGAAGCCATTGCTGCCGGGCTTGAACCACCAACTACGGAAGCCATTGCTGCTGCGGTTCCGGTGGCAGCCCCAGCACTTGCTGGACCAGCGGCGCAGGCTCCCAGCCCAGCTCCCACCAGCTTCAACGCCTGGACCGTTCAGCCCACCAGCGTCAACTCCTGTGCCGGCTCCCGATCAAAACTGATCAAAACTGATCAGTTCATGCTGGACTTGATGATCTCAAAAACAGCGTTGAGTTCTACGCACGCTGTTCCATTGACTGGTGCATCATCGGCCTGACCGATGCTGGTCGCTAACACTTCAGAGGCTAGAAGTTGCTTGCCGCCTTCAATGGCAGCAATGGTGTCTTGATCATCGGACCACCACACCAGTGCAATGCGATCCGACACATCGAACCCGAGATTCTTGCGACCCTCTTGAATGGCCCGAATGGCTTCACGCACTCGGCCGGCAGCAAGTAGCTCGTCCGTAAGAGTGAGGTCAAGTGCACAGCTCGCACCGTCTTCACTAGCCACCGCCCAGCCTTCGCGTGGACTCTCTGTGATGATCACATCATCAAGGGAAATGGCTTCTTCACTGCCTTCCACCGTGATCGTGCTCGGGCCAATGCGCAACGCGCTCGTCAGCGCCACGGCATCAGCGTCAGCGATGGCTTGTGCCACTGTGGGAGTGCGCTTGCCAAAGCGTTTGCCCAATTCGCGGAAGTTGGCCTTCACGCTGATGTCAACCAGATCGGTATCGACGCCGTCTAGAGAAGTCACTTCCATGACATTGAGTTCAGCGGCCACCTGCTCATGGAGTGCAGGCTCCATGGCTGCCCAGTCCGGAGCCGCTACGAGGGCCCGACCCAGTGGCTGGCGGGTCTTGACTCCCGATTCAGCTCGGGCTGCACGGCCGAGTTCCACGACACGGCGGACGGTGTCCATGTGAGATTCGAGTTGGTCACTGATCAGAGCTGGCTCCACCTCCGGCCAGGACTGCAGGTGCACCGAGTCACTGTCGTCGGCGGTGAACAGGTCGTGCCAGACCTGTTCGGTGATGAACGGGGTGAACGGGGCCATCACCAACGTGACGATACGCAAGGCTTCGTGCAAGGTGCTCAAGGCATCGTTATCTCCATCCCAAAAACGACGACGTGAGCGACGCACGTACCAATTCGACAATGCATCGACACACTCGGCGATCAGTCGTCCGGCGCGCTGGGTGTCAAAGTTTTCCAGCGCATCGTCAACATCTGCTGCCAAGCGATTAACCAGAGACAAAACCCAGCGGTCCAGGACATCGCGTTCGGCTGCTGGCGTCACTGTTGATGGGTCGTAACTCCAGCCCGCAGTCCGCGCATACAGCGACTGGAACGAGACCGTGTTCCAGTAGGTGAGCAACACCTTGCGAACGGTCTCTTGCATGGTGCTGTGGCCGACCCGGCGTGCCTGCCATGGTGACCCGCCGGCAGCCATAAACCAACGAACAGCGTCCGCCCCATATTCATCCATCAAGGGGATGGGCTCGAGGACGTTGCCAAGGTGCTTGCTCATCTTGCGCCCTTGATCGTCGAGGATGTGACCCAAGCAGACCACGTTCTTGTAGGCCGACTGATCAAAGACCAAGGTGCCGACCGCCATCAAGGTATAAAACCAGCCACGCGTTTGGTCGATGGCTTCGGCGATGAAGTCCGCTGGATACGAGGCCTGAAATTCCTCGTTGTTGCGATGGGGTGCGCCCCATTGAGCAAACGGCATTGCGCCGGAGTCATACCAACAGTCAATGACTTCTGGAACTCGGCGGAAGGTGCCAGGGATGCCGGGCTTGGTGAAGGTGATGTCATCAACAAAGGGTCGGTGTGGATCCAAGGTGGATAGTTCGGTGCCCGCTAGTTCGCCCAGTTCGGCTAATGAACCCACCACGACCATTTGCGTCGGGTCTTCGTCATTGATCCACATCGGCAGGGGAGTTCCCCAGTAGCGCGAGCGGGACACTGCGTAGTCAATGTTGTTGCGCAACCAATCGCCGTAGCGACCCCACTGAATTGTGGGCGGAAACCAGTTGGTCTTGTCGTTCTCGCGCAGCAGGTCATCTTTGATTGTTGTGGTGCGGATGTACCAGGACATTTGCGCGTAATAAATCAACGGGGTGTGGCAGCGCCAGCAGTGTGGGTAGGAGTGTTCGTACGGTAGGTGCTTGAGCAAGAGCCCGCGATCGCGCAGGTCGTTGACCAATGCTTCGTCGGCATCCTTAAAGAACACATCGCCAACCAGTGGCACCGAGCTCTCGAAGTGACCATCGGGTCGAACCGGATTGACCACCGGCAGGCCGTACACCTTGGTAGCCGCCAAGTCGTCAGCGCCAAAAGCAGGGGCTAGGTGAACCAGACCCGTGCCGTCTTCGGTGGTGACGTAGTCGGCCAGAACCACGTAGTGCGAGTCGGGAATCTCGACCAAATCGAAGGGGCGAATGTAGGGGGTGTGTTCGAGGTCGCGACCGCTGTAACGCGCCACTTCAACGGCGTCATCACCGGCGACCGCAGTCACGAGTTGCTCGGCGATGATCAACTGTTCTCCGGCGAAGGTGCGCGCCACCACGTACGTCACGTCAGGGTTGACGGCGACGGCGGTGTTGGACACCAGCGTCCATGGCGTGGTGGTCCACACCGCAAGCGCCAGATCGCCGTGTGCGTCCTTGAGGGGCCCGGCGGCGACGGGGAAGCGGACATATACGGATGGGTCGATCACGGTCTCGTAGCCCTGGGCCAGTTCGTGGTCGCTCAACCCGGTGCCACAGCGCGGGCAGTAGGGGGCAACGCGGTGGTCTTGGACCAACAGGCCTTTATCAAAGATCGTTTTAAGAGACCACCACACACTTTCCAAGTAGGTGGCGTCCATCGTGCGGTAGGCCTGCTTCATATCGACCCAGTAGCCCATGCGCTCGGTCATGGCTTCAAAGGCGTCCACATGACGCTCAACGGATTCGCGGCACTTGGCATTGAATTCAGCAACGCCGTATTTTTCGATGTCTTGTTTGCCGCTGAATCCCAGTTCCTTCTCAACGGCGAGTTCAACAGGAAGACCGTGACAGTCCCAACCGGCGCGACGGGGAACGTGATAGCCCTTCATCGTTCGGTAGCGAGGAAAGACATCCTTAAAAACGCGCGCTTCAACGTGGTGGGTACCGGGCATGCCATTAGCGGTGGGGGGACCTTCGTAAAAGATCCAGCGAGGACCGTCCGCTGTTTTTTCCAGGCTTCGCTCAAAAATGCGTTCGCGTTGCCACAGGTCGAGGACGCCATGTTCAAGGGCGGGCAAGTCAACATGTGGGGGTACGGCGCGGTACATGGTGAACCTTTCGGTCGTTCAAAACAGCGAGCGAACCGAAGGGACGAAATCCCTAGCTGGTCTTTCGAGGCGATAGCAGCCGGGTCTACTGGCAGCGATGCGGTGCATCGGCGTTCTTCCGGCAGCTCAGAGGTGATGCCTTGTGGCCAAGGGTCCTCATCAGGGCTGCGCTATCTGGGGCTCAGTCTAGCCCCGCGACGCTCCCGTAGTGACCCTGACTCTTGCTCTTGTCGCCCCTAACACCTATCCTTCCGCAACTACACCGACCGGCTGCCTAGCGGGCAGTCGGCGTCAGCTGAGGGGAACGCATGGCTACGCAGGGCAAGGCGAAAAAGGCACCAGCGAAGAAGGCTGTGGTCACCAAGGCTCCCGCGAAGAAGGCTGCTCCCAAAAAGGCTCCGGCTACGAAAGTCGCCGCGAAAAAGGCTCCGGCTACGAAAGTCGCCGTGAAGAAGGCACCAGCGAAGAAGGCTGTGGCTAAGAAAGCTCCGGTCAAGAAAGCGGCCGTGCAGAAGGCTCCAGTCAAGAAGGCTCCGGCGAAGAAGGCTCCGATCAAGAAGGCGGCCGTGAAGAAAGTAGCGGTCAAGCAAGCCCCCGCCAAGAAGGCTCCCGCCAAGAAGGCACCAGTGAAGGCGGCGGTGAAGGCACCAGCGAAGGCGGCACCAGCGAAGAAGGCTGCTGCACCTAAGACCGCACCAAAAGAGGCGGCCGCCAAGGTCGTTGCGGACAAGCCGGCATCGACAAAGAAGGTCGCCGCTCCGCCACCCGTCGTTGAACTCAAGGCCTGGGCCAAGCAAGCACCCAGTGGACTCAAGCCCAAGTCGCGTAAGAAGCCTAAGAAGCTCGTACCGCTCAACCCGGCCGCCGAACGACCGGCTCCTGCTGTCTATGTCGTTGGAGCGAATGAATCGCCATGGACTGCCGCAGAAATGAAGGACGTCAAGGCCGAACTCCAGCGCGAGGCAAAGCGGCTAGTTATTGAAATTGCGCAACAACAAGAAGAAATTGCCGAATTGATTGCTGATTCCGGTGATGGTGCGGGCGATGACCAAGCCGATGCCGGGACCAAAACCTTTGAGCGCGAACACGAGATGGCACTGGCCAACAATGCTCGCGATCTCCTCGAGCAAGTAGAAAACGCCCTTGAGCGCATTGCTAAGAAGTCGTACGGCAAGTGCAGTATCTGTAGCAATCCCATTGGTAAGGAACGACTGAAGTTCCGTCCTTACGCGACGTTGTGTATGCCGTGTAAGCAGCGTGAGGAACGACGCTGAGTCAGTCTGGCAAGTCAGGCTTACTCCCGTTAGTGCTGGGAGTTGCAGGGCTCGTCCTTGTCCTGGACCAAGGCGCCAAGTGGGCGGCCGTCACCTTTCGTGAAGGTCAGCCCTCCATTGCCGTGGTGGGGCAGTGGATCCAATTCACGGTCATCCGTAATGCCGGTGCCGCCTTTGGTTTAGGGGCGTCGGCCACCATCGCCTTTTCGCTCGTTGCCGTCGCCGTTGCGGTGGTCGTGGTCAAACAAGCCCGGACGTTGACCTCGCGCGCGTGGGCTGTTGCTTTAGGGGCATTGCTTGGTGGTGCCGTGGGCAATCTCATTGACCGCCTGACGCGATCCCCAGGAGTGGGGCGCGGAGCAGTGGTTGATTTTGTTGATGTGAAGTATTTCTCGGTATTCAATCTGGCCGATGCGGCGTTGACCTTGGCTGCTGTGTCCATTGCTGTTTTGGCAGTGCGAGGTGTTGCCATGAGTGAACCGGTTTCAGGTGCATCGTCACCGGGTGACGAACTGCCCGCAGACCAACCGCCATACTCAGACCTGTGAGTTCACGATCCCTGCCGGTGCCTGATGGGCTAGATAACGAGCGCGTTGATGCTGGGCTTTCGCGGCTCTTAGGGATTTCGCGAACCAAAGCTGCTGAACTCGCGGTTGCGGGGGATGTGTTACTTGATGGCAAAAGTGTGGGCAAGAGTGATCGCCTGGTGGCAGGCGCATGGCTTGAGGTCACATTGGCCGATCAGGTGCAATCGACCTTTGACCCTGAGACCGCCGAGCCGGTACCTGGTTTGACCATCGCCTATGACGATGAGGATGTGGTGATAGTCGACAAGCCGGTGGGAGTGGCAGCCCACCCCAGCCCACGAGTGGGGCAGCCGAGCGCCAAGGCATCGTCCACCGCCTTGATGTGGGGACCAGCGGGCTCATGGCAGTGGCCAAAAGTGAGCTCGCGTACACCGAACTCAAGCGCGCTTTCAAAGAACGCACCGTGGAGAAGATTTATCTGGCCGTGGTGCAAGGCCACCCTGACCCCAGCAGCGGAACCATCGATGCACCCATTGATCGTCATCCCGCGGCGGACTATCGCTGGGCGGTTGTTGCCGGCGGCAAGCCGAGTATCACGCACTACGCCACCCTCGAAGCCTTCCCGCACGCCAGTCTGGTCGAGGTCCACCTCGAAACCGGACGTACGCATCAAATCCGAGTGCACATGTCCGCGGTTCGCCATCCGTGCGTTGGTGACTTGACGTATGGCGCGGACCCGACGCTGTCTGCTCGCCTGGGTCTGGAACGGCAGTGGTTGCACGCAGCACGTTTGAGTTTTGCTCATCCGCGAACAGGGCTTCCAGTGTCGGTAAGCAGCGAACCTCCGGCGGATTTGCAAGAGGCACTGGACCGCCTTCGTGCGGCCGGCTGATCGGCCAGCCACACCAGCGGTCGACTCGAGGTCACTGCGGCTTCCGTCCTGCGACACCACGGTAAGAACGCATAAAGCACGGCACTGTCGCCGTGAGGGACTAAAGTGATCCTCTTACCTGTCTGACTTCCCCCGGACTGAGACATGAGCATCGTGTTTGATGCTCATGCGTTGTGATGACCGTGAGCAAGAGCGTTGCGGAATAGCCGGAGGGAATCACGTGAGCGACTCGTTTGTGCACCTTCATGTGCATACCGAGTACTCCATGCTCGATGGAGCAGCTCGCGTTAAGGACTTAGTCGCCAAGGCAGCCGAACTCGAAATGCCAGCCATCGCCATGACCGACCATGGCAACTTGTTCGGCGCTTACGATTTCTACAAGCAAGCCAAGGCTGCCGGCATTAAGCCCATCATTGGTCTAGAGGGTTACTACGCACCCCAGGGCAGGCGTGAGCGTCGGGCATTTGACTTCGGTGGTGGCTACGACGAGCAAGGTGAAGACCCCACAGCGGGCAAGGGCCGCCAGAACTACACCCACATGACACTGCTTGCGCAGTCCACCGAGGGGTTGCACAACCTGTTCCGGTTGTCGAGCTTGGCCAGTCTTGAGGGGTATTACTACAAACCGCGGTTTGACCGTGAATTGCTCGAGACCTACGCCAAGGGGATTATCGGGACGACCGGTTGCCCCAGTGGTGAGGTCAATCGCTGGCTCCAGGCCGGAAACTACGACCAAGCCCTTGCTGTGGCCGGCGACCTGCGCGACATCTTTGGTCCGGACAATTTTTATTGCGAACTGATGGATCACGGGCTCGGGATCGAACGTCGCCACCGCGAAGATTTGCTGCGAATTGCTCGGTCGTTGCAGATTCCTTTGCTGGCCACCAACGACTTGCACTACGTCGAGAAGTCCGACAGTGACACCCATGATGTGTTGCTGTGTATCGGAACGCGTGCCTTGAAGTCAGATGAAAAGCGCTTCCGGTTTGATGCGCAGGATTTCTACTTGAAGTCCTCCGATGAAATGCGCGCTGTGTGGTCGGAATTGCCAGAAGCGTGCGACAACACCTTGCTCATCGCCGAGCGGTGCGACATTGCATTCAATGAAGACGCCAACCTCATGCCGGTGTTCCCGGTGCCAGAAGGTCACACCGAGGAATCGTGGCTGATCCAAGAAGTTGAGCGCGGATTAAACAAGCGCTTCCCGCAGGGCGTTCCAGACACTCACCGCAAGCAGGCCGAGTATGAAACCGGCGTCATCTTGAAAATGGGTTACCCGGGCTATTTCCTCGTGGTGGCTGACCTCATTGACCATGCCAAGGCCAACGGCATTCGCGTGGGGCCGGGTCGAGGATCGGCGGCAGGCGCGGTGATCGCGTGGGCCATGGGAATCACTGAGCTAGATCCGATTCTGCACGGCCTGGTGTTCGAGCGGTTCTTGAATCCGGAGCGCGTGTCCATGCCCGACATTGACATCGACTTCGACGATCGCCGTCGTGGCGACATGATCCGCTATGCCACCCAAAAGTATGGCGAGGATCGCGTGGCACAAATCGTCACGTATAGCTCGATAAAGGCCAAAGCTGCAGTGCGCGACTCGGCTCGAGTGATGGGATTCCCGCCCGCCCTAGGCGACAAGATTTCAAAGACGATGCCACCTGCTGTCATGGGGAAGGACATTTCGTTAGCCGGAATGTTTGATCGCAGTGATGATCGCTACAGCGAAGCGTCGGAATTTCGTGCACTGTATGAAGATGACCCCGATGTTCGCGAGGTAGTAGAAACCGCCAAGGGCCTAGAAGGCTTGAAGCGTCAACCCGGCGTGCACGCCGCTGGGGTCATCTTGAGCCGCGAGCCCCTTCTCGATGTCATCCCCGTGTGGAAGCGCGACGACGGTTCCGTGGTCACGCAGTTCGACATGGGCGCCTGCGAGTCCTTGGGTCTGTTGAAGATGGACTTCCTCGGATTGCGCAACCTCACGATTCTTGAAGACTGCCTGGCGCACATTCGCAATAACCGCGATGAAGTCATCGTGCTCGAAGACCTCACGCTGGACGATCGGGTCACCTACGACCTGCTATCCAAGGGTGAGACCTTGGGCGTCTTCCAGCTCGATGGCGGACCGATGCGCGCTCTCTTGCGGTCGATGTTGCCGGACAACTTCAAAGACATTTCTGCTGTGCTGGCCCTTTATCGGCCTGGTCCGATGGGTGCGAACGCTCATAACGACTACGCGGACCGTAAAAACGAACGCAAGCCGATCGGATCGATCCATCCCGAGTTAGCCGAAGTGCTGGCTCCGATTCTGGATGAAACCTATGGCGTCATCGTTTACCAAGAGCAGGTCATGTCCATCGCTCAGGTGTTGGCCGGTTACTCCCTGGGACAAGCAGACCTGTTGCGCCGAGCCATGGGTAAGAAGAAGAAGGAAATTCTAGATAAGGAATTTGAACCCTTCGCCAACGGCATGCTCGAACGCGGTTACAGCCAAGATGCGATTGACACGTTGTGGGCGATCTTGGTTCCGTTCTCTGACTATGCGTTCAACAAGGCTCACACTGCTGGGTATGGCCTCGTTTCCTATTGGACTGCGTTTCTCAAGGCCAATTACCCGGCCGAATATATGGCGGCATTACTCACGTCGGTAAAGGATGACCTCGGCGCCGGCGGCAAGATGTCGGTGTACTTGGCTGAATGTCGACGCATGGGGATCAAGGTCCTGCCACCGGACGTCAACGACTCAGACTCGGATTTCACTCCACGAGGTGCAGACATTCGCTTTGGTTTATCGGCCATTCGTAACGTGGGCGAAGGGGTAGTGGAGTCGATCATCAAGTCGCGTCGATCCAAGGGTCGATTCGCTGACTTCCCTGATTTCTTGCGCAAGATTGGTGACAAGGCGTGCAACAAGCGCGTGGTCGAATCACTGATTAAGGCCGGAGCCTTTGATTCGCTGGACCACACCCGGCGTGGATTGTTGGCGGTTCACATTGAGGCCGTTGATGCAGCGGTTGAGACCAAGCGGGCCGAGGCCATCGGGCAATTTGGTTTGTTCGATGATGCTGAATCAAGTGCCGGTTCCAGCGTCGGCGGGCTCGAATTGCACATTCCTGTCGATGAATGGGACAAGAGCACGCTGCTGGGCCATGAGCGAGCGATGTTGGGTCTGTATGTTTCCGATCACCCGCTCAAGGGAGTCGAGCACGCGCTGGCGAGGGCGTCTGACTGTTCGGTCTTGACGTTGCTCAACGATCAACCCGATGGGGCAGTGGTCACCATCGGCGGATTGATCACCACAGTGACTCCCAAGGTGACAAAAAAGGGAGCACGCTGGGCTGTGGTCACGATCGAAGACCTCGAATCATCAGTCGAGATCAACTTCTTCAACAAAACGTACGAACCCATCGCACTGCAACTCACCCCCGACCGGGTGTTGCTAGTGAAGGTGCGCGTTCAACGCGAGGACGATGAGCCACGCTTCACTGGTCTTGATGTGTCAATGCCCGATTTAGCTATCGGTGGGTCAACCGGACCTGTGGTCATTAAGTTATCGAACTCGCGAGCAGTTCCGGCGGTCATCGATGCCCTCAAGCGAGTCTTAGCCACGCATCCGGGTCAAACCGCGGTCATGATGCACTTGACCGGCGACAAAGACGAAAACACCAAAGTATTCGAACTGCAGGGTGGCTTTCGGGTCACCGGAACGCCAGCTTTGTATGCGGACCTGTAGACCCTCCTTGGTCCGGGGTGTCTGGGGTGAGTCAACCGAGCCCTAAGTCTGATTCGGCCGTGATCTGGCTGGTGCTGGGGATCGCGTGC
>JAPLBW010000097.1 GCA_026392555.1 Actinomycetota bacterium | reverse complement strand
TTTGGTCGTGGCGCGGACGGCACCATCGTGCTCGGTGACGAAGTCTTGACCCCTGACTCCTCGCGCTTTTGGCCAGCAGCCGGCTGGCAGCCTGGCTCGGCCCAACCGTCGTACGACAAGCAATTCGTGCGTGACTGGCTGACATCTGCCGCCGCTGGCTGGGACCGCACCAGCGAGAGCGAGCCGCCTGCTTTGCCCCAAGACATCGTCACGGCCACCAGGGCTAAGTACCTTCAGGCCTACGAACTGCTTACGGGTCAGGAACTGTCATGAAGTGGATGCTGACCGGAGGCGCCGGGTACATCGGAGCGCACATCCTGCGCGCGCTTCACGACCAAGGCCATGACGTTGTCGTTCTTGATGACTTATCAACCGGACTTCGCCGCAAAGTCTCGGAAGGCGTTCCGTTCGTCCAGGCTTCCATCTTGGACACCGACAGCGTCACACGAGCTTTGACCGACCACCGAGTTGACGGTGTGATTCATCTGGCCGCGAAGAAGTCTGTTGGCGAGTCTGTTGAACAACCACACATGTACTTTGAACAAAATGTTCAGGGCACCATGGCCTTGCTTGATGCGATCAAAGCCGCAGATGTTCACCACATGGTCTTGAGTTCGAGTGCAGCTGTGTACGGATCACCCAATGTTGATGCGGTCACTGAAGACACCCCCACCATGCCGATTAACCCGTACGGCCAAACCAAGTTGGCCCAAGAGTGGCTCGTGCGTGACCTCAGCGAATCTGGTTATGACCTGTCCTGGGTTGCCTTGCGCTACTTCAACGTGGCCGGGGCCGGGGCCGACGACCTAGGCGACACCGGAGTGTTCAACCTCATTCCGATGGTCTTGCGTGCCCTGGATAACGGGGAAGTCCCGCAAGTTTTCGGTGACACTTACCCCACGCCTGACGGCACCTGCATTCGTGACTACATCCACGTTCAGGATCTGGCTGAGGCGCACGTGGCTGCTGTTACTCAAGCCGAGCGCGGTGGGCGTACCGATATTTACAACGTGGGACGGGGGATGGGATTTAGCGTTCTCGATGTGCTCGATGCGGTGCGAAGCGCCATGGGTAGTAACTTCGCCCACGAGGTCTCCGCTCCACGCGCCGGTGATCCCGCCTCATTAGTCGCTGCTGTTCATCGAATCCACAGCGAGCTTGGCTGGCAGGCACAGCGCGATTTGGCTGACATGGTCACGTCCGCCTGGTCTGCGTGGCAAGCCTTTCCACCCGCCTAAACACGGCACCGAACCACCACCGACGCCCCACAGCGCGCCGATAGACTGAGGGCACATCGTCCCTGCCAACTCTGGAGTGCCAGTGGCCCGCGTCGCCGTCGACGTCATGCTTAAGTCAGAAATCCTTGACCCTCAAGGCAAGGCTGTTGAACGCGCAGCCGATCGATTGGGTTACAGCACCATCGCCAGCGTGCGACAGGGCAAGCGCTTTGAACTCCAGATCGATGGACCAGTAGACGCCGCAGCCCTCGCGTCAATTCATGAACTTGCTGAATCCCTCCTGGCCAACACCGTCATTGAAGACTTCACCGTTCGGGTGGAGGACAACTAAGCATGTCCCCTCGTGTTGGTGTGGTGACTTTTCCTGGCTCACTTGACGATCGCGATGCACAGCGCGCCATCCGGTTGGCTGGTGCCGAACCCGTAGCCCTGTGGCACGGAACCACTGACCTGTCAGAGGTCGACGCCGTGGTCTTGCCCGGTGGCTTTTCCTACGGTGACTATCTGCGCGCCGGTGCCATCGCACGCTTCGCACCGATCATGACCTCGATCATTGATGCTGCCAACGATGGAATGCCCGTCTTCGGAATCTGCAACGGCTTCCAAGTCCTGTGCGAATCCCACCTCTTGCCCGGTGCCTTGACCCGCAATGACCACTTGCACTTCATCTGCCGGGATCAAAAACTGCGCATCGAGAACACCACCTCTGCTTTCACCTCCGGCTTTAACACCAACCAGGAAATTGTCATTCCGCTAAAGAACGGCGAAGGCTCCTACATCGCCGACGAACGCACGTTGGATGAGCTCGAAGCCACTGGCCGCATCATTGCTCGCTACATCGATGGCAATCCCAACGGTTCGCGTCGCGATATCGCGGGCATCACCAATGAAGCCGGAAACGTTGTCGGTCTGATGCCACACCCCGAACATGCGGTTGAGGCGGGCTTTGGCCCCAGTCTTGATGGCTTGACCTTCTTCACCTCTGTGTTGTCACGGTTGGTGAACGCCTGATGAGTATCGACACCACTGCACAAGCTGCTGCTACACCGGATGCGCAGCAGCCCTGGTCTGAGTTGGGACTCAAGGCCGACGAATACGACCGCATTAAAGTCATCCTTGGCCGTCGTCCCACCAGTGCTGAGTTAGCGATGTACTCGGTCATGTGGAGTGAACACTGCTCGTACAAGTCCAGCAAGGTTCACCTGCGTCAATTCGGTGACAAGGCTCCCAAGACCGATGCCCTCTTGGTCGGCATGGGCGAAAACGCTGGCGTTGTTGACGTCGGTGAGGGGTATGCCGTCACGTTTAAGGTCGAATCACACAACCGCCCGTCCTACGTCGAGCCCTACCAAGGCGCCGCGACGGGCATCGGTGGAATCGTCCGCGACATTTTGACCATGGG
>JAPLBW010000235.1 GCA_026392555.1 Actinomycetota bacterium | reverse complement strand
CGCGACTAGGCCCCAAGATATTGGCCGGGTTGTTGATGTTGGCGTAAAACTGCACGCTGCGGGCATTGCCCTGCAGGAATGCTGCCTGGTCGCAGCCGGTACAGGTGGCATTGAGTTGTGAGGGACGCACGGCGGTGCGCAAGGTCTTGGACATGGACTCCATCGCCACTTTGCCCTGCTGAATCTGGTCTAGTCGCGCCGAATTGCCATTGACGTTCTTTTGAGCGGCAAGGATCACGTGCATCACCATGGCCAACACCCCGGAAAGTATCGCAATCACCACGACCATTTCAATCAGAGTGACACCGTCGTCAGATCGCTTGAGTTGACGCATCATGCGGCACTCACCCCCACCGTCACGGGGGCAGATCCAGGAAGTAGGACTGGGGTATTGGGCCACGCACCTACTGCGGTCTTGCCCGTCACTTTCAGCGTCCAGCTTCCCGCAGGCAGCGAGGTCTGAAGTTGGCCAGAAGAGTTCGTCACACCGAGGGTTAAGGGATTCTCACTGGCGACGCACGACGTGGTTGACAACGCAGTGGCCGTGACCGTGGCTCCTGCGATTGCGGCACCCGTTGACGTAGTGACGTTGACTTGCAGGGGTGCCAATTCCGTCGTTGTCGTCGCACTGCCGTTACTAGGCACCACCACCGCTGAAGCTCGCGATCCTCCGGCCGCTGCTGGGTCACTTTGACCACACGAGCCAGCCCATATGGTGTAACCGTCAGAGAATGGCCACAACGTGGTGATCGTTGCGCTACCACCGGTACCGATGTCCTTGATCTGTGTTCCGGAAGGCTGCAAGCCGGTATTGCCCAAGGTGATACTTCGCAAACCAGTGGGAAGGGCATAACCGGCGGCGGTGGTAAGACTGAGTTGCAACCTCGCCGCGCGGTCGTAGTTAAACGTTAGGCGTGAGATGGATGACGAGGAAGCCGTGACCGTCTTGCTCGGGTTAGCGCCACCATAGAAATCCACCCAGCCTGACGAGTTCAGCGACGCTGTGTAGGTGCCAGAGCTCGCAACAGCAACCGTTGCACAACCATCCTCAGCGGTCGTAGCCGTGTACGTCCCTCCAGTTCCAGCAATGGTGACGGGGACATCTTCCTTGCCCAATCCATTCGAGCCCAGGACCTTGACAGCGACGAACGACGTCGAAGATGCGAGTACTCCCTTGGGCGGTGTCAAAAGCGTGTTTGACTCGATGGGCTTAACCTGCCCCATGTACGGCCACGTGACTTTGACGTTTACCGCCAACGTTGGGTAGGTCACGCCCGAACCACCATCACAAGGACTTTGTCCCGTTCCTGCTGGCAGCCATTGAGCACGACGAAAAACGGTGTACGGAACCGAATCAACGACAAGCGGACTTCCTGCGGTGCCTCCGGGAAGGGGGTAGCCATTGGTGACGTCGAGGTCAGCAGCAATCGTTGCGGGACCTGTACTCGATGCGTTGAAAACGTTACGCGCGATTTCAAGTTCACGTGAGGCCAAGTTGGCGGCAGCAACGCGATCCTTGTTGAGTCGAGTCTTTTGACCAACGGAAACAAATCCTGCAGTGATCCCGGCCATCGCAATAGCGAAAATCATGATCGCCATCATCAACTCAACCAAGGACACGCCAGCATCATCAGACAGCACGGACTGCTGGCGGATGGCGTGCGATCGGGGACGGAAGCGTTCCATGGGGAAGTTGTCGTCATTTTGTGCCTGATTCTTGAGCCCTTTTCGCCGCGGATCTGGGATTTCCATCGCTCAAAGGCCGCGGAAACTAGAAAAGCGATCCCCGGTGGGG
>JAPLBW010000221.1 GCA_026392555.1 Actinomycetota bacterium | reverse complement strand
GTATGAATGTGGGGCACTTCAGGAGTCGCCAAACTCCGTTTGTCTTGGATCTCTAACCATGTCCTGGGTAATCGGTGTTGATATCGGTGGAACCAAGACCGTTGCCGGGCTGGTGTCGAGTACTGGTGAAGTCCTTAAGTCGGTCAGCGTCCCCACACCTACCCACGACGCAGATGCGATCGTTGCCACCGTTGTGGAGTGCATCAACACGGTTGGCGAAAGTCACAAGCCCCACGCAATCGGCATCGGAGTCGCTGGCCTGATTGATGTCACGCGCCGCAACGTGGCCTTCGCACCGCACTTGGCTTTTGTCGATTTTCCGTTGGCTCAGCGCATTGAGGAGCAAGCACAGTTGTCGTGCGTCATCGAAAATGATGCGACCGCAACTGCGTGGGCTGAATTTCGCGTGGGCTCAGGTCATGGAGTCCATTCCCTGTTGGCAGTCACCGTCGGCACAGGTCTTGGCGGTGGTGTTGTGGTCAACGACACCTTGATGCGTGGTGCACACGGCACGGCTGGAGAAGTCGGACATATCCCGTGGGTTCTCGATGGTGTGTTGTGTGCATGCGGTGCGCGCGGATGCTTGGAGCAATATGCAAGTGGCAGTGCCTTAACTCGTCACGCGCGTGAGTTTGTTGCCAGCGGACATCTAGATGCCCAACCTTTACTGGCGGCCTGCGATGGTGACATTGATCAACTCACGGGCAATCTCGTCACCCAATTAGCGGTGGCCGGCGATCACGCGTGCATGGCATTGATTGCAGATATTGGAACCACCTTGGGCGCAGGCCTTAGTGCCATGGTGGCGGTGTTGGACCCTGCCCTGGTTGTCGTCGGCGGTGGAGTGTCAGCGGCCGGCGAACTTTGTGGTAAAGGCTCAGTGTGGCGAGTTGGCCGCCATGGTCGGCGCTGGATTACTGGCACACGAAAGCGCGATTTAGAGAACAGCCCCGTCGTCGCCACGATCCTCAGCATTGGGGCGATCGTCCATGCGCGCGATGAGCGTGACGCCGCCACCGATCGACATGGCCACGGCGAGGAATCCCATGAATCCACCCAATCCCCAACCAAGCAGCGTTCCCAAGATCAAAAACGTCGGGCCGATCGCCAGAGCTGCCCAGGCAAATTGCGTTACTGGGTCGCTGGCTGGAATGGGAGGAGGCTCGGGCGGGATGAAGTGATCGTGCGGGTCATCAACAAAGGTTGTTGTCTGCGCGAACTCTGACCAGCTGTCTTCAAGGGCATCGATCTGATCAGGGACCACGCTGGTGTCAACGTTTTGACCCACTCCGTCATCGGTGAGGCCGGTGACAATTTGTTTCCATGACTGGTCTTGATCGACGTGTTGCTGGGCATCAAACTCCGCGCGCAATTCCGGCAACAAAACTGAGAGCACGGCACGCGCTTGGCTGCGGAAGTTGCGATCGACCATGAGGCGGTCTGACGGGCCACTGGCTCGGGGAGTGCCTAGGTAAGAGGACTCTGGCGAAGTGAACGGTTCGGCGTAGGCGGCAATGCCCTGATCGGCCAAGGCTTCGAGAACATGCTCGGTGAACGGTGCCTCAACGTCGGCAAGGAGCATCCAGTCATCAGCCGGTAGACCGTTTTCCAGCCTAGACATGGCACCCACCCTTCACCGTCGCTGTGAGCCTGATTGACCTCATCGTGGCACGATAGTGGGTGCTGCGCCCCACGTCATGGCAACTCTGGGGGCTCGCCCTAGGCTCGGATCCACTAATCAGTAGGAAAGCAGGTGGGAATGCTCTACGGCTTGATGAAAAACGTCGTCGCCGGTCCCGCTTTGCGTTTGGCCTTTCATCCGTGGATTGAAGGCGCCGAAAACATTCCGCATGAGGGTCCGGTCATTTTGGCCAGCAATCACCTGTCGTTTTCTGACTCGGTGTTTCTCCCCATCGCGATTACGCGACGAGTCACCTTCTTGGCCAAGAGCGAGTACTTCAATACCCCTGGAGTGAAGGGTCGCCTGACGGCCGGATTCTTCAAGGCTGCCGGACAGGTCTCGGTCGATCGCACCGGTGGTCGCTCGGCCGATGACGCCATTCGAACCGGCGTTGAAGTCTTGAACGATGGTGGACTGCTTGGGATTTACCCCGAGGGCACTCGCTCACCGGATGGCCGGTTGTATCGCGGTCGAGTCGGCGTCGCCCGCATGGCACTTGATGCCGGAGCAGTCGTAGTTCCCGTCGCCATGATTGGCACTGACAAGGTGCAGCCGCCCGGTCAAGTGCGTCCCAATCTTGGTCGCGTGGGAATTCGCGTGGGTAAAGCAATGGACTTTTCGCGTTACGCGGGAATGCAAGCTGACCGTTTGGTACTGCGTGCAGTCACGGACGAAATCATGTACGCGATTTTGGCTCTATCCGAGCAGGAATACGTTGATATTTACGCGTCCACCCAAAAGGCGCGTTTGGCCAAGGCGGCTCGGGAAAATGGTCAGGTCGATGCTGTCCCGGAACCTGTTGAAACTGACGATTCTGATTCTGCCGAAGCGGTGTAACTGCTGATGAAGATTGCAGTGTTGACCGGTGGGGGAGATTGTCCCGGCCTCAACGCTGTACTTCGCGCCATAGTTCGCAAGGCCTCCATCAATGGCGACACCGTTCTGGGTATCCGTGATGGCTGGATGGGTGCGATTTCAGGTGATGTCGTTGAACTCGGCATAGATCAAGTGCGCGGGATCTTGCCTCGCGGCGGAACGATTCTGGGAAGCACGGGAGTATCCCCGGCAACCGTAGCCGAGAAGCTGCAGACCATCGTGAAGGTTTTGTCCGACAATCAGGTGGATGTTCTCATCGTTATCGGTGGTGAGGGCACGCTCGGCGGAGCACATCTGCTGGAGGCCGCCGGTGTGAATGTGGTGGGTGTTCCCAAGACCATTGACAACGACCTTGAGGGAACTGATTACACGTTCGGTTTTGATACGGCAGTCAACGTTGCCACCGAAGCCATTGATCGCTTGCACACCACCGCCGAAAGTCATCACCGCACCTTGGTCGTGGAGGTCATGGGCCGCAACACCGGATGGATCGCGCTGCATGCAGGAGTGGCCGGTGGAGCCAATGGAATCTGTATTCCTGAGCAACCCTTTGATCTTGATGTGGTGCAAGGCTGGGTGGAAAGTCGCTTTGCCAAGTCGTACGCGCCCGTGATCGTGGTGGCCGAGCGTGCCATCCCGGCCGATCCGGACCTGTTGGAACAACACGGAACGCACGATGAATTTGGCAGCCGCTACATCCCCAACATCGGGCAATGGATGACCTCGGCGCTGGAACAGCGCACTGGACACCCCTCGCGCAATACCGTTCTAGGACACGTCCAGCGCGGTGGAACGCCTTCGGCCTTTGATCGCGAACTAGCTACGCGGTTTGGTTTAGCCGCTGTCGATGCAGTGACGAACAAGTCCTGGGGACAGATGGTCGCCCTGCGGTCCACACAGATCATCACCGTTCCCCTCACCGAAGCCATCGGGTCGCTCAAGCGAGTCCCGCCTGAGCGCTATGCCGAAGTTGCCCTCCTGTTCGGTTAGCACCACGAGCCAGTCAAGCAGGCTGCGCGAACACCACTGCAAGTTATGGGGACAGGTGTTGGACACCAAACTAATTCCACAGCGCCCATCCTTGATGGCCTGAGCCGTGCCCACTGGTCCCCCCAAACTGCTCGCGCGCAAATAGTCGGCGATAGGGCGGCAGGGTGGCGCGAGGCCAAATCCACGCCGACCAGTGCCACCCCCTTGAGGTCACGCTATGCGACGCCTTAAGCCGATGTCCACGCTCTGGCAACGTGCGTCAGCTGTCGATGCGGCTCGAGCGTTCACGTCATCAGGACAACATGGGACTCCGACACTCACCCGCAGCGCTCGCACGCCGAGCTGTCCATCGGCCTCACGGCGCCGATCTCAGACAGGCGTGGTGAAGGCGAGTTTGGCCTCGCACGCTTGGTCGGCCATGCGCTCGGCGAGATTGATCCGCTCGGCCAAGGAGCCGGTCAGCATCACCCAGGGAACCTCTGCCCAGGTCAACCTCTGAGCGAACTGTTCAGTCATCTCGGCCCGTAGGTGTTCCCCGTCGCGCATGCCGTCCTGGACGAATGGAACGCCTGCGTGGTCGGTGAGCACGTAGATGTCACCGTTGTACGACGAGGACGTGATGGTCGACTGCCCCGTGTACCGCTGTTCCCACACCATCGTGGCCAACGCATCGGTGTCGCACACCAGTACCGGACCGCTCCGTGCGGCTGCCTCGTGTTCGCGGTTGCGCTGCTCCCGCACCACCTCGGCAAAGTCCTCGCGCGTCCACTCGACCGACACGGGCAACGGGCCACCGTTAGCTGCTTCACGCTGTTTGCGCTCCGTGAGCTCTCGGCCGTACTCCTCCACGACGAGAGTCCGCCCCCACGCGCCTCCCCGCCCCCGCAGTCGCTCCGCCAGTGCTTGAGCGATCGTCGAGGTACCGGTCGATTCAGCCCCGAGCACGACGACCCGGGTGGTGAGCAGGCGCTGGGCCGCCGGCCCGAGGTGATTCCAGTGACCGATCGGATCGGCCCGTACCCGAGTGCCGCTGATCGGGTGTGCGGAGCGCTCGATATCGAAGAACTCATGGGCGATCCCTAAGCGCCGCGCAAGCTCGGGACCGTACGCCTCCGACGTGACCAGCACATCGGGCCGTTCGTCGGCCCCGAGGTGCGCGTTGAGGACCGCCACGTGCGCCGCCCACACCGTGTCGCTGCCGAGGTCGAACGGTGCCTCATCGATCCCGCTGATGACACGATGCTGGCGCCGTCCGGCCCGGATTCCAGCATCGTTCGCCAGAGCAGTTGCCCGGCGAAGCGGAGTCATCCGGTCGCTTGACGTTCCGAAGCACGCGATGGTGACCCGATCAGCCAACGACTCCGCGTGCTGCACGAGAGCCACATGGCCGGCGTGAGGCGGGTAGAACTTGCCGTAGACCAAGGCGTTGGCGAAGCGCTTCACGCCGATGCTTCCACCGTCGTCGTCCGCAGCTCACGCACCCGCTGGGACCACTCGCGCAGGCCGTATACGCACAGCGCGAGGAAAATGACGTAGAGCCCGGCGGTCAACCAGAGCCCCTTTGAGGCGTAGAGGGGGATGTAGATGACGTCAGCGATGATCCACAACCACCAGGACTGGACGACTTTGCGGGCTTGAGCCATCACGGCAACAAGGCTGAGTGCAGTCGTCAGGGCGTCCCACAGACCTACCGTGCTGGTGGTCCACCGTGACAGAAACGTCCAGAACACGGCCGTCATCACAGCCACAGCGATCACGGCGATGACCCCGTCACGGAGAGTGGCCGCGCGAATCCTGAGCGCGTGCATCG
>JAPLBW010000239.1 GCA_026392555.1 Actinomycetota bacterium | reverse complement strand
TTCACGGTTCGCCGTGGTGGAGCACCTGCCCTTTTCGCTCAAAATCGTGCGTCACCGGCTTCGCGACCTTGGGGTGGGCACTCTTGAGGTCAAGAAGCGTGGGTTTGCCGTTGAGCCGGAAAAATTCAGGCAGGACATGCGCTTAGAAAAGGGTGCCACGCAATCACTGACTGTGCTGCTCACCCGCATCGGCTCTGACCCCGTCGCCATCATCGCCAAGCGCTTACCGTAACTACTTCACGTAGTCGGTTAATGATCCGATCTGCAGGTTGGCGGCGTTGATGATGCCTAACAACTTCTTCATATTCTTCACACCGTTGGTGGGCCTAAAGTGCAGCAAGATGATGTCACCGGGCATGAGTTTGGAACCGCTGCCGTAGTACAACTTGGAACTGGGCATAGATGCACTCCACAAAATCATGGCGTGCATTCCGCACTGATAAGCAACCGATCGCGTTGTTTGGTTGTACGCGCCATACGGCGGTCGCAAAAGAGTGGGCGCTTTTCCGAACAACTTCTTTTCCTTCGTCGCATTGCCACAAATCTGCTTGCGCTGGCCGGCGGCGGACAGAGTCTTCAAATTCGGGTGATTGACACTGTGATTTTGAATCGATGACCCTTTAACTGTGGCAATGCTGGAGAAGAACGACGGCTTGGCAGCTGCGGCGTTTGACACCAAGAACATGGTCAACGGAATCTTGTTAGCCACGACGAAGTTCTTGAAGGCTGGATCTTTCTCATAACCGTCGTCGATCGTTAAGAACACCACGCGATCACGCGTCGGAACCCGCGAAATAACCGGCACAAGCCCGCCCTCAGCGTTCACCGAGGTCGCTGACGTGGGCTCGGGGGCAATGCCTACTTGCGGATCCATGGCCCCTTCTGCATCCGGTGGGCTGACGGCCTTCGGCGTGCTGGTTGTCCTTGGCTTGTCTTTGCCTTGTCCCTTGTCCTGCTCCGGTGCAGCTGTCGCTACTTCACGATCGCGCACCACACCAGCAGAATCACTGGCGCTGGATGCCTTGCCGTTAGACAAGGACATTGCCAAGACAACGACCACCGCAAGAAAAACAGAAGCCGTGATCGACAACCGAATCTGTCGGCTACGACGTCGTTGCGCTCGCGTGCGCGGCCTACTCTCACTCATGGGTGTGGAAGTCCCATCCGTGCGCACGTTCAATCGCATCCGTTGAGATGTCAGGATCGGTCCAGTCGCCCTCGTGTCCCCAACGAGTAAGGACCACAACGCGCGCAGGATTATTTGTCGGCACGTCGGCGTCAGCGACAAACACTTCCACCTGTTGCGCACCCGCAGCGTGAGCCGGTGCGGTGACCTGCGCGTTAACCCAGGTCAGGGCATCGCTGAGTCGGCCGTCGGCCACTCGAGCTTCCCAAAACCGCACGCGCATTAGATCCTCCGCCCCTATCTGACCACAACGGTGACTGGCAATGCAGAATCCGCGCCAAAATCAGGGGCCGTAGGCGCAATTCCGCTGTCGACCAGGGCCGCACCTAAGGCCGCCACCATGGCGCCGTTGTCGGTACATAACCC
>JAPLBW010000110.1 GCA_026392555.1 Actinomycetota bacterium | reverse complement strand
GCTGGCGCTTATCGCAGCGCCCATGAGGATTACCTGCAACGCCGTGACGCTATTCAAACGGTGTCGCACATTGCCGGAATTTCAGCGGGTGGGATGCCTGATCGGGTCAAGTGCCTGCATGTTTTGGCCGCCCATGCCTTGGCTGCCGGCCCTGGCGTTAATCCTCTGGGTGATGAGGTGCTGGCCCTACTTCCACAGTGGTGGTTGACCAGTCCGTGTTCACAACGTTTTCCCGAGGAGGACTAAGTGTCCGTACCGGTAGCCGCCATTGACTGTGGCACCAACTCGATTCGCCTCTTGGTAGCCACTGTCAATGACCAGGGGCAGCTGGTTGATCTTGACCGTCGCATGATCGTCATTCGCTTAGGTGAGGGGGTTGATAAGACGGGAATGATTTCACCGGCTGCACTCGATCGCGCTTTTGCCGCCTGTGATGAGTTTGCCGATGTGGTGGCCCGCTTGGGAGTGCAACGTGTTCGATTCGTTGCTACCTCGGCTTCCCGCGACGCGTCTAACCGCCAAGACTTTGTTGACGGTGTTAAGGCGCGCATAGGAGTCGAACCTGAGGTCATCTCCGGACACGAGGAAGCTGCCCTGTCATTCGCGGGGGCCACACAGGGACTGCACCCGCTCCCGCCTTCACCGTACGTCGTCATTGATATCGGTGGTGGATCGACGGAGTTTGTCCTGGGAACGGACCAACCTGAGGCATCTATGTCGGTAGATATGGGATGCGTGCGCTTGACCGAACGGCTCCTGGTGTCCGATCCACCCACCCGCGAGGAGATTGACCAGGCCACCGAGTTCATTGATTCGCTGATCGCACGAGCGCGCACCGAAGTGGATTGGAGTGGCGCCGCAACATTGATTGGTTTGGCCGGATCGGTGACCACGGTTGCTGCTATCGCTCTAGGACTTGATGAGTACGACTCGGAACACATTCACGGCAGTCGTATTTCGGCAGAGCAGGTGCACGATGTCACCGCACGTCTACTAGCGATGACGCGTGGCGAGCGGGCTGAACTTGGAGTGATGCACCCTGGCCGAGTTGACGTCATTGGTGGTGGGGCGCTGGTGCTTGATCGCATCATGCATGCCACACAGATGCCCGAGGTCTTGGTCAGTGAGCACGACATCTTGGATGGGATCGCACTTTCCTTGTTATAGGCGGTGCGTCCGGCTTTTCGCGGGTACTACAAAGTGGTTTCAGCGTGGATGCCGGTGGCTGACCTAAAGCCTCGTAGTCTAGAGGCCTCCTCATAGTCGATCGGAACCTTCATGAGCTCTCTTGCAGTGACCATCCTCGGTCAAGATCGCCCCGGCATTATCGCGGAAACAACGAGTGCATTGACCGATCTGGGTGGCAACCTAGAAGACACATCTATGACTCTCTTGCGTGGTCACTTCGTCATGACGTTGGTGGTGAGCACGGATGCAGACGCGGAAACAGTTCGATCTGCCCTCGAGACAAAATTTGCTGGGGCCGATTTAGATGTGATCGTGATGGATCTGCATTCCGTCGAAGCCCCAACAGGGCGTGGCGAGAGCTACGTCTTGAGTGTGCATGGCGCGGACCGAGTGGGAATTGTTGCCGCCATCACCTCCGTCCTAGCTAGCCACGGTGCAAACATCACTGACTTGACCACGCGCCTTGCCGGCGGTTTGTACATCGTGGTGGCAGAAGTGGATATACCGGCTGGCGTTTCGGTTCCTGACCTGGAAACTGCTATCGCCGATGTCGCGACCGAACTAGGGGTAGGCGCGACCTTGCGCCCAGCGGAGACTGACGTTCTGTGATTTCCATGCCCG
>JAPLBW010000047.1 GCA_026392555.1 Actinomycetota bacterium | reverse complement strand
GTGGCCCGCGACATCGCCGCAAACTTCTAGATCAGTTGTGAGGGTCTAGTTAGGGGTTTCGGCACGGGCGAACGTAATACGAGTTGCTCTTGGATGCATAGGAGCCAGAGCCTTGGGTATTCCAGTAATTGGCCTGTTTCGGAAAGGAGAAAGTATCGGATGAGCTCCAGTACCTGCGCACGTTCTGCGGGTTCGGAATGAAAGAAACAAAGGGGCCGGAGCCATAGGGGTTTGGATTGATTACCCCGCGATAGAGCTCATTGTCCGAGCACAGGTACCAGCGATTTGGATTATCCGAGGCAACGCCCAGAGCGACATTGAGACTTTGAACAAGCTGCGCTGCCCCACCGGTGCAATTGCCCAGCATGGTGTTCGTATTCGAAAGGCCCTTACCCAGCGCTTGCGTATTGGGCGTGATCTTACGTGTCGCCCCGTACCCCGTACACCAAACAGAGGTTGGATCATCAATGGTGCTTCCATCGACGTACTTGTACCAATTGTATGGAGCCACGATCCAACTGACACCGTTGGACGAAACGGTACGTTCGTCTCGTAGGTCCGGACTAAGCCCTGCAGCGACTCCGGATCTCGATCCATTGGTTGTGGCCGTCAAACCAATCCCAGAGACCAATGCGATCACGACAACAGCGACCAGCCCGCTAAGCAAAAAAGCACGTGAAGCCGACAAACCAGACTTCATACTCGAGGCATCACTGGTGTCCATAGATGCAGAACCAGAAAGATTGTCGTCAGCACTCATCGGTGTCTCCCGCGCAGGTCGCTCACCGAATCTCGGCGTAGAAAACATATGGCCTACAGTCCCTCAGGCCGAGGAAAAACGCCCAAACTGAGTCCTGCGCTGAGGCGAATTGCCCCTAACGGGCTAGCGAGCCAGTCAACTCATCCCCACCCACTCGCGCTAAAGGCTTCGGCTGCCCGGGTCAGCTGATGACGGCGCAGCCAGAGATCAAAAACCTCCTCAGAACTTCGCTCACCAACGTCCAGCATCTGCCATCGATGCTCGACCATGGAAACAACGCTCGCTCTCACATGTGGCACATCGCCCGCAAATTGAGAGGCTAAAAACACATCACTGGAAATCGCACTTAACCAACGAGCACACGACGACCGCACTTCACGCCTTAGGTTCTGGTCGTCAGTCACCAGGAGCGATGCTTGGCATTGCCAAGCGCCAATGACCACGTGGCGATCTTTGATATTGATACGGGTGTGGCCAGCATCTAGTGGGATTTGGGAGACCGCGCCGATGTTGGCTCTAGGAAGGGCAACCTCTAGTCGCCCCAACAAAGCGGCAACCGACGCCGCAGCCATGGATTGCGGCAAGTTTCGCGTCACTTCATCCAGAACATCGTGTGACCAGTGCACCTCAACTGGCGCAGCCAAAGCAATCGTCAAGACAACATCGCGCAAGCGAGCTGGAACCAACACATTGGCATCAAGAAAGTAGCGTTGCCCCACGCACGCAAAGTACTGAGTTTCATCACAACACAGTGGCTAAGAGGCCCCTGCTGTGGATTACAACGGGTCTGTACTGTAAAGCCCCTGTTCCCTCGAGATCCGCGCGATCTCATCGAGCGCCTTGTTGCCAACATCGAGCATGTGCTGGCGATGCGCGATGACCGCTGCTACCGGAATACGCCGATGCGCTCCCACCTTTTCCCACGGCAGCACACCGGTATCCATCAGCTTCAGGACATATGTACGCGATACGCCGAGTTGATCAGCGGCCTGAGTAGTAGTCATCAGAGCATCCGTGGAACCGACAATGAGGTCCTTGCCAGAGGCGATGCCGACCATGACCTGGGCCAAGACTTGGCCCACAGCAGGATTAAGCCGGTGCAATTGGCCGTCAATTCTCAGTTCGACCACGTGATCCCCATGGGCTGCCTGACTGACTGCACGGGCTAGTGCCTGATCGCACCCCTGGATAACTGCGGGGGTCAAAGAAATGTGCTCGGTGGTCATGGCGCTCCTTAATCTGGAGCCAGCCTACCATCTAAGTGCCATAAGTGACACCACTTATGGCGGTTGTGGATTACCGGTCTGGCGCTTTAGCGAGCCAGGGAGAGCGTGCGACGGGCTTGGCGCACTACTGCTTCATCGACCATCCGGCCTTGAGCATCTAGGCACACTCCATCGCCGGCAGCCATGGCTGCATCAAAGCGAGCAATCAAATCCTTCGCGGCAGCCACTTCGTCAGCCGTGGGCGTGAACACTTCGTTGACGACCGCAGCTTGTGCGGGGTGAATGCACGCGCGACCGACATAACCCATGCGCTTCACGGCACGGGTGGATTCAGCCAAAGCTTCGGTGTCGCGGAAGTTGGTATCCACCGGTCCCACGGGCGGGTCAATACCAGCAGCAGCCGAGATCAACACCACTTGCGATCGCACATACAACAGTTCACGGCCATCAGCACCGAGTTCAACACCGATGTCTGCGCGCAGGTCCGCTTCGCCTACTTGCAAACGCTGAACGCGCGGCGCTTTAGCGATAGACAGGGCATTGAGCACCGCGTTAGCCGATTCGAGCAACGGCACTACACCGATTGATCCGGCTGGGAGTTCAAGCTTGTCTTCCATCGCGGTCAGGACAGCGTGCAAGGCGACCAACTCTTCGGCAGATTCAGTCTTAGCAGCCACCACCCCGGTCACAGCCGGACCAAGCACTGCTCGCACATCGGTGTGACCCATGTCCCCGGAGTTTATCCGGATCCACACCTGCACTGGGTTTTCAGCCGCAGCCGGCAAACCAGAGAGCCATTGCGCCACCACTGCTCGAGCAGCATCCTTCGCTGCCGGTGCCACGGCGTCTTTTGTCACCAGGGACATAGAGGTGCGAACGGGCCACACTCACCCGATGACATCCTTGCCCGAGATCAAGCCACGGGCGATGACCATACGCATGATGTCTGAGGTGCCTTCACCAATGACCGACAGCGGTGCTTCGCGGTAGAGGCGCTCGATGACGAATTCCTTGGAGTAGCCATAGCCACCGTGGATACGCATCGCATCGAGAGTGACTTCCACACCGATTTCCGCGGCATACAGCTTGGCCATACCCGCTTCCATGTCCACGCGTCCACCCGCGTCCGCCCGTGAAGCAGACCAGTTGATCAGCAAGCGAGCGGCCTGAATCTTGGTGGCCATGTCAGCGAGCTTGATTTGAATGGCTTGGAACTCTGAGATGGGTTGACCAAAGGCGTGACGATCGCGCGAGTACTGCAACGCTTCGTCATAGGCGCGCTGGGCCACACCCAAGGCGCGAGCAGCCACGTTGATGCGACCGGTTTCCAAGGCGCCCAAGACTTGTTGCATTCCGCGGCCTTCAACCCCACCAATGAGGTTTTCCTTCGGCACGCGAACATCAACCAAGGAGACTTCACAGGACTCGGTGCCCTTGTATCCGAGCTTGGGCAGGTCCTTGCTGACGGTAAAGCCAGGGGTGCCGGCTTCAACCAAGATCAAGCTCATGCCCTTGTGGGCTGGGCTGGCCGAAGGGTCGGTCTTGACTAGGACGGGCAACGGGTCGGCGTAGCGAGCGTTGGTGATCCAGGTCTTGGTGCCGTTGATGACGTAGTGGTCGCCATCGAGCTTGGCGGTGGTCTTGATGCCTTGCAGGTCCGAGCCGGCTTCGGGCTCGGTCAGGCCAATGCCACTGCGACGCTTACCGGTGGCCAGGTCGGGCAAGTACTTTTGCTTTTGCTCTTCGGTGCCGTGCACGGAGATGATCTTGCAAGCCAGTGAGTGTGAACCCAACGTGCCTGCCACCCCGTGCCAGGACTTCGCGAGCTCTTCAAAGACCATCGCGTAGGTCACAAAGTCCAAGTCCAAGCCGCCGTACTCTTCGGGAATCATCATCCCGAACAAGCCCATCTCTTTCAGGCCTTCAACGATCTCGGTTGGGTAGCGATCGGTGGCTTCCCATTCGGAAGCTACGGGCTCGATCTCCTTAGCCACAAAGTCGCGAATCGTGTCGCGGAAGAGGCGTTGTTCTTCGGAGAGTTCGAAATCCATCGTCAGGCACCTTTCAAGGGCTAAAGCTGGCCAGCTGGTTCTGTCCCTATTGTGCCGTGCCCGCCTGTGGTCTGCCCCCCTGGGGCGAGGGTGGAGTGGTGTGGGCTGGGTCACCTCGCCGCCGATGGCAAGACATAGGCGAAGTTGCCCCAATCCGCATTTTGTCTACGCTGGAACCATGCGAAAAGGATTGACCCTTAGTAATACGAAGCGGCATAAAAAGTTACGTGCTCTCCTTGCCGGCTTTGCGTTGCTGTTTGCCCTAACCGCGTGTGGCAACGATGCGACTTCATCAAGTCAATCTAAGGCCAACAGCAGTGACGCCATGTTCGTTCAAATGATGATTCCGCACCACGAACAGGCCATAGCCATGTCCACGATGGCAAAGAACAACACCAAGGATGTTCAAGTGCTGGCACTGGCGCGTGATATTTCCGCTGCCCAACTCCCCGAAATTGATCTCATGCAGCAGTGGCTCATCGATCAGGTGTTGCCTTCCAAGAGTCACTCAGGCGATAGCGACATGAACCACAGCATGGGTCATGGCATGAGCGACGATGGGATGCTGAATCAATCCCAAATGACTGCATTGAGCAAGGCGCGAAATGACGACTTCGACCGTCTTTACCTGCGCGGAATGATTGAACACCACAAGGGTGCCATTGACATGGCCC
>JAPLBW010000200.1 GCA_026392555.1 Actinomycetota bacterium | reverse complement strand
GGTTCGGCTGGCTTGGTTTCAACGCCGGATCCTCGCTCGGTGCGAATCAACTGGCGGCAACGGCCTTGACCAACACGGTGTTGGCCGGGTGCGGTGGATTGCTGAGTTGGTTGTTTGTCGAACGCATTCGCGATGGGCATGCCACCAGCTTGGGAGCTGCATCTGGAGTCGTGGCAGGACTAGTCGCGATCACACCGGCATGTGGCTTTATCGCTCCATGGGCTGCCGTCGTCCTTGGCCTTATCGCGGGCGCTGCGTGCGCGTTCACCGTTGGTTTGAAATTTCGATTGGGTTTTGATGATTCCTTGGACGTCTTCGGAGTACACCTTGTCGGCGGAGTGATCGGTTGTTTGGCGCTGGGATTTGTTGCGACAACCATCGCTAACCCGGCCGGTAAGAACGGCGTCTTGTATGGCGGTGGTTGGTCAGTCCTGGGAACTCAAACTCTGGGAGTGGTCACGGTTCTGGCCTATTCGTTCACCGTGACATTGGTGATCGGATGGGTGATTAGCAAAGTTATGGGCTTTCGCGTTGATGAAGAAGCTGAGGTCACCGGAATTGACCTTGATCAACATCTCGAGACGGCGTACGACTTTTCATCAGCAAGTGGCGGTGCTCTAGGTCAGCGCACCGCTCGGGCAACACACACGGAGGTCGGCTCATGAAATTGATTACCGCGATCATCAAGCCGTTCAAGCTTGATGATGTCAAAGAGGCGCTGGAGGCTGTTGGCGTTCAGGGCATGACCGTCAGTGAGGCCAGTGGTTTCGGACGCCAAAAGGGCCACACTGAGGTTTACCGTGGCGCTGAGTACACCGTTGACTTGGTTCCCAAGGTCCGCCTCGAGGTCATCGTTGATGATGCCGACGTGGATGCGGTGATTGACGCCATTGTTGCTGCCGCGCAAACCGGTCGCATCGGCGATGGCAAGGTCTGGGCAATCCCGGTCGAAACCATTGTTCGGGTCCGCACGGGAGAGCGTGGCGTCGACGCGATTTAGCGCGACGAGCATTTATGAGTTCTCCATCGGTGAACCAGCAGGCGGTGGCACTAGCCAACGCCGACTTCACTGATGCGCGAAACTCGTTGTTCGCTGATGCCAGTCTTCGCGGACAACAGCGGCGCTCTGCGTACCAGGAGCTCGTGGAGAAGTGGTTAGGCGAACTTTTTGTCCTGGCCAATCCGCGAAACCTGCCCGTTGCTTTAGGGGCGGTAGGTGCACTGGCTCGTAAGGAACTCGCTCCATCAAGTGACCTTGACCTGGTGCTGTTGGGACAGTCTTCGCACACATCCGAAGTCGCCGATGCGTTGTGGTATCCCATCTGGGACAGCGGGATTCGCCTCGATCACAGCGTGCGCACAGCAGATCAGGCCATCGCCATCGCGCGGAGTGATCTCAAAGCAGGCATTGGGCTTCTTGACCTTCGTCATCTAGCTGGCGATGAAGTCCTGACGGCTGGAGTTCACAAGCAAGCTCTTGACCTGTGGCGCAGTAAGGCGCGCAAAGTGTTGCCCGACCTCAAAGCCATGGGCGAGCATCGTTCACAAACCTTGGGCGATGTGGCCTGGTTGCTGGAACCAGACCTGAAAGATTCCTATGGGGGACTGCGCGAATTTACTGTCCTTCGTGCCGTTGCGGCTTCCTGGATTGCCGATATTCCGCGCGGCGACACCGCTGATGCCTTAACTCATTTGCTCAATGTGCGCGATGAGTTGCACTTGGTGACCGGCCGGGCCACGGATCGACTGGTGTTACAGGAGCAAGCAGCCATTGCAGAGCGAATGGGCTATGAACAAGCAGACGATTTGCTGCGTTCGGTCTGTTTGGCTGGTCGCACGATTTCTTATGCCATGGATGCGAT
>JAPLBW010000052.1 GCA_026392555.1 Actinomycetota bacterium | reverse complement strand
CCCCTTCGCCACCATCGAACCCAACGTCGGTGTCGTGGCCGTGCCCGATGAGCGGTTGGGTGCTTTGGCAGGGATTTTTAGCTCCGAGCGTGAACTACCCGCTTCCGTGGAATTCGTTGACATTGCTGGCATCGTCAAGGGCGCCAGCGAAGGTGCAGGTCTGGGCAACAAGTTCTTGGCCAATATTCGTGAAGCCGATGCGATCTGCCAAGTCATTCGCGTTTTCACCGACCCGGACGTGGTGCACGTCGATGGTCGCGTCTCGCCCTCTGATGACATCGAGACGATTAACACCGAATTGATCCTTGCCGACTTGCAAAGTATTGAGAAGGCGATCCCGCGCTTGCAAAAAGAAGCGCGCGTGAACAAGGACCGCGTCGAGGCACTGGAAGTCATTGAAAAGGCCAAGGCTGCGCTGGACTCGGGCGTCACGGTTTTCGCATCCGGTCTTGATCCGGAGCCGCTCAAGGAATTGTTCCTGTTGACGTCCAAGCCGTTCCTGTACGTGTTCAACATGGATGACACCGAACTGGCCAACGATGGCCTCAAAGAAGAGTTGCGTGCATTGGTGGCGCCAGGGGAAGCGATCTTCTTGGACGCCAAGATCGAGTCCGAGTTAGTCGAACTTGATGCAGCTGAGGCTTTGGAGCTTTTGCAGTCCATCGGTCAAGAGGAATCTGGGCTCGATCAACTCGCACGCATTGGCTTTAGCACCCTGGGCTTGCAGACGTACCTGACGGCTGGACCAAAGGAAGCCCGCGCCTGGACCATTCCCGTGGGTGCAACGGCTCCGCAAGCTGCTGGTGTGATTCACACCGACTTTGAGCGCGGCTTCATCAAGGCCGAGATCGTGTCGTTCACTGATTTAGTCGACGCCGGTTCCATGGCTGAAGCAAAATCGCGCGGCAAGGTGCGCATGGAAGGCAAGGAATACATCATGGCCGACGGCGACGTCGTTGAGTTCCGCTTTAACGTCTAATTTCGCTGGCCTCGCAGTTGCTCTAGCTAGCTTGCTGACTTTTGCCCTTGAGTCGCAATCACTACAAAAGGTAGGACCGTAGCGGTGTGCGCCGGATTGCCAGAGCAGCGGCGAACGGAACCACAACGGCGAGCGTGAAAATCGCCAGGTTTGACGAGAGTCCTGAAACTCGCGCAGTCGAGATAACGAACGAATGCGTAAGAATCACCATGAGACTGCATTCGGCCAGGGCCACGACTATTGCCAGGCTGCGATTCGAGAAATGTTCGGCTAACCATGTGCAGGTCAACAGGAGCCCGGCTGAGATGGCGCAGGCCAACCCCACTCCCAATACCGGGCGTCCGAGCGATCCACCCTTCATGCTGACTTGACCGCCTACGTGGAGCAAAGCAAGGGTCATTGAAAGGCCAAGCACGACGAGTCCTACCAGATGAGGCCGTCGGATTCGCGGATGTATTCGGCGGAACCACAGCCCCACACACATAATGAAGACTGCGGGGATGGCCAGTCCGATTGCCAGTGGCCATGCCTTTAGCGACTGCGGATCCACAGCACTCCATGCCAACCCGGCGGTCCCGACGACGAGGGGTAGCGCGTGTTGCACGTTCCATGTTGCGCGCATGATGACGGCGGCGGCGAACAAGCACGTGACGAACCAGAAGGGTGCGTAAAGGCCGCCGATGTAGGAACCGCCAAATAATAGATCGCGGACAGGCTCGGAGGGTCGCTTTTTGGGCGACAAGAATACGGCCCATGTAGCCGAGATAATTACCAACCAGATGATGTAAGGAACGAGAAGTGTGCGTGCCCGACGGCTCACTTCATCGCGCAGACTTCGCTTCGATCGCCACAGGTAGCCACTGAGGAAGAAGAACAATGGGACATGCCACGAGTAGATCGAGTATCCCGCGCGCGCTCCTCCGAATACATGACCTGCGATGATCGCTACCACACCTACGACTCGTACTAAGTCGATCCCGACGAGTCGATCCCGAGTTGCTGATGCGCGGAGGACCGAGGAGGTTGTGGCGCTTTCTGGGGTGAAAAGCGGTTTGGTCACGTGTTCAAACATAGTGGACAAATGGAAGGCGCCCAAGAGCCCACTTTTGGATGTTCCCTTGGTCCGAACCTGGTGTAACCGGATGAGGACCGGAGATCGTCGCAAGTCATACTTTGTGTAT
>JAPLBW010000086.1 GCA_026392555.1 Actinomycetota bacterium | reverse complement strand
CGGCCTCTCGCTACTCCACGACGAAGAAAACTATCGACACTCACGTCCCACCAAAATTATCGAGTACATGGCCCGCGGAATTCCAGTGGTGACCACTTCCATTCCACTAGCGCGCCAACTAGTGGAAGACAACCACTGCGGAGTGGTCGTCCCCTTCAGCGATGCGGACGCCGTCGCCACTGCCGTGGAGAAACTGGCCAGCGACCTGACTCACGCGGGCGCTCTTGCTCAGGCCGGACATGAGGCGGCGTTACGAGATTTCAATTGGAATGAAGACAAAAAGGATTTCCTCAGCATCCTCGAACAGTGGGCTCGTCAATGAAGTCCACCCTTGCCTTCCGGATGAGGAAACGCCGAGCACTCGGCGCAGCACGTGCCCTTGAGCAAGCCGGAGACCACGCTGGTGCAGCAGCGACCTTGACCACACTTGCCCACAGCGCACCAGACCAAGCAACAGCTATTGAACTGTCGGCGTTGGCTGCAGAATGCCTGCTTCGGGCTGGTGACGTACCTGCCGGCATCGACGACCTGATCCGCGAACTCCTCACATTGGCCGATGAGAGCGCGCCTGAGGAGTCACTGAAACTCCTCACCCGAGCCTGCTCACTGGCCTTTGCTCCGTCCCGCCACCTGGCGGGCAAGACTTCACCGATCTGCATCGATCCCGAAGCTTTCATGGCTCCCTTTCAAGAGTCGCCATCCTGGACCGACCTCACCGCATCCGGCCCACCTCGCACCACAAGCCCACGCGGTGATGGCCCGCTCTCGGTCTTGGTGCTGGCTGATTCTGATCATCGATTCAGTCGCCCACTCATCGACGCAATGAAAGCGATTGATTCCACCCTTGATTTCACTGTCCGCACACTGGATGACATTGCTGGTTCGTCAAAGTCCAGTTGGCCCCTTCGCCCGTTCGAGCAAATTCAGGCGCGAAGCAAAGACGCCGACACCATGAACGTCAGCGAGGCCTGGTACCGCACACTGCTCGAAGCAGTTGAGGGTTTTGATGTCGTGTGGGTTGACTGGTGCCAACGCACCGCCGTGCTGGTTTCCTTGCTTGACCTGCCACACGCCAACGTGGTGATACGACTTCACTCGTTTGAAGCGTTCACGGTCTTTCCGCCCTTACTCAAGACGTCGGGAATCAATTCACTGGTAACAGTGTCACCGGCCTTACACTCGCTCATTAATCGCCTTCGTCCTGCACTCGCGCCGGCATCCGTGGTGATTCCCAACGCTGTTGAACTGTCGACATTCGCCGGTCAGAAATCAGATCGCGCAGCTCACACCTTGGGCTTGATTGGGTGGAATGCTCCCGACAAAGATGCGGTCTGGGCCCTTGAACTTCTGGCTCAACTCAGGCACGTCGACCCGCGCTGGGAGTTGGTGATTGCAGGTGAGGGGCCGGCCGACAATGCGCATTCCTACGAAAAGAATTACGAAGCCACAGTTCGTGCGCGAGCAAACCAACCGGATGTGGCGGGTGCTGTGACATTCCTGGGGCACCGCGACGACATTGCAGTAGTCCTTCAAGACATAGGAGTCATCGTCTCCTCCAGCGTGCGCGAATCGTTTCATGTCGCTGTCGCTGAAGGAATCGCCAGTGGCGCCTTCCCCGTCATTCGTGACTGGCCCGGACTCTCGCAGTTCGGCGGGCCACATGGGACGTGGCCCGAGGGTTCGATCGTGTCTACGCCAGAGCAAGGCGCCGAACTCATCCAGCGTGAATTCAACTCTCACTACGATGCTGGATCCTTGCTCGCGCAGATCAGCGCACTAGATTCGTCAACTACTGCTCACGCCATGCGTGCGGTACTTCGAGGAAACTCGTCCTAGGACGGCTGCCCCAAGACCACATGCCGAACCGTGCCAAAGTTTTCTGACCGCGTGATCCGTCGACCATCAACGATGGTCTTCAAGCCTGCCAAATCCTGACTGCTCAGCGAGGTGTATTCAACGTGATCGGCCTGCACAACAGCCGCATCGACACTGTCGCCTAAGTGGAATGGGGTGAAGCCCAAACGTGTCAGTTCGTCGTCGGAATACATCGGGTCATGAACAAGCACTTCGGCGTTGCGACGCTTTAACGCATCTACGGTGGCGAACACGCCGGAAAATGCGGTTTCCTTCACGCCACCGCGATAGGCGGCACCCAGGACTACAACGCGAGCTCCCGACAAGTCGCCAAAGTTTTCCTCAAGTAGTCCAACCGTGTACTCCGGCATGGCGGCATTGGCTTCACGAGCTGCTCGCACAACGGTGGCTTCCGAATCGTTCCACAAGTACAACCGTGGATAAACGGGAATGCAGTGCCCACCGACAGCAATT
>JAPLBW010000129.1 GCA_026392555.1 Actinomycetota bacterium | reverse complement strand
TGACCTGGCTGCGCCTGGTGATGAAACTGAATTGCGTGAAGCCGTGCTGCGTTACGGTCGCGAAATCGCGTTCGCCTCTGCGCAGGTGTATGCGCAGGCTGCTGAAGCACGCGGTGCATGGGACGCCCGCCTGGAAGCCCTGGTCGTTGATGCGATCTTGCGCGGCGAGGTTGATGCTGAAGTGCGCTCGCGTGCTGCTGCGTTGGCCTGGCATAACCGAGGCGATGTTGCGGTCATCGTCGGGCTGGCCCGCAGCGCTGACCCTGAATCCATCGTTGAAGATATCCGTCGCAGTGCCCGTAGCCTGCGCCTTGAAGTCTTAGCCGGTGTCCACGGCGACCAGGTCATCGCTGTCCTGGGTGGGGTGCACGAGCCGTTGGCCGCAGCCCAGTCCCTGGTTGACCAGTTCGCCCCTGGACCGGTGGTGGTCGGCCCGCTAGTGCCGGACCTGTTCAGCGCAACAGCCTCGGCAAGCGAAGCCCTCTCGGGATTTAACGCGGTCAGCGCATGGCCACAAGCACCAAGACCGGTCGCATCCGATGACTTGTTGCCCGAACGCGCCCTCGCCGGTGATGCAGTGGCGAAACAATTGCTGATTGAGGAAGTTGCGCTCCCGTTGACCGGACACGTTCTTGAAACGGTGTGGGCGTTTTTAGAAACCGGATCGATTGAAGGTGCGGCCCGCCAGCTGTTCATTCACACCAACACCGTGCGCTATCGATTGCGCAAAGCCACCGAACTCAGCGGCGTGGTCGTCACCTCGCCTCGAGGTACACACACCTTGCGTATCGCTTTATCGTTAGCTACCTTGACTGACAACACAGCAAAAGAGACAAGCTAGTGACCCTGGATGCAACACGCGCAGTCGTCATCGTTTCCGGTGGCGCTGCCTTGAGCCCCTTCACCACACCCGACGCGATCGCTAACCAAGGCATGGCCGCCGGCAGTACCGACACCTACTTGCGACAGGGATTGCTTGATGCTGGCTTTACTGTTTTTACCTCGCCAGCCTCGATGGGGGGCGGCCTGGCCCTTGAAGACACTGGGTTTTCTGGCTTTTCCGATCCGGCCATCACCTTGCCTGCCGAACTCACCGTCAACTGCGTAGGACCTATCGATGATGCCGGCCAACGGCTCGCCAACTTCCTTGAATACGTGAACGAAACGTTTGGCGTCACCACGTTTGATCTGATCGGTCACTCGATGGGCGGATTGTTTTCGCGCGCGAGCATTCATGAACTAACGCGACGCAACTCATCGTTGGCCGTTGGATCATTAGCCACCATTGGCACGCCATGGCAAGGATCGTTTGCTGGCGACTACTCCTCCGGTGATGTCTCCATTGAACTAGCTGACGGCGATCCAGTCTCGAAAGAAATCTTGCGGCAGGCCAAGGCACTGTTTGATGAAGCCTCCGAAGGTGCCGGTGAACAAGTCACGTACGCATTCCTCAACGGCACCAACGGCTGGAATCAGCGCCATGTCGGCATGCTCGATGACATTGACGTGTTGCTCATCGGTGGTGATTACCTCAAGAGAGCTAGCGGTGATCCACGCATGTGGCCACACGATGGGTTGGTGTCCCTATCCAGCGCGCTGGCCCAGGACGTCAGCCCTGCCGT
>JAPLBW010000215.1 GCA_026392555.1 Actinomycetota bacterium | reverse complement strand
CCGTGACAACGCCTTTGCCAATCCGGACGGGCTTGTGGCCTATGTGACCGAGCAGGGCGCCGCCTCCGCCAAGGTCCGTCCCGACATGAAGCTGGTCTTCGTGCGCGACATGGACAAGCCCGAGGCCCGCCTGAAGATAACGACGCGGCTGATGCGCGATCTGGTCAGGATCGCGGAGCGCAAGCAGGCTGCCTGAAACCGTTCAAGCCCCGGCGCGCTCCCTTGCACGGATCACCAGTTCGTTGCGGCCCCGGACATGCAGGTCGAACACGCGGACCGGTCCATCGTCGCGGCCCGACATTCTACCGGGAACGGACCGGTGGACCAGCAGGAGGTTGCGCACGGTTTCGTGGCCAACGATGCCGGCAGCCCGCAGTGCGCCTTCGATGCCCGCCGGTGCCACCAGCGTTGCGGCGCGGCCATCGGACAGCCCTGCCCACAGGGCGCTGAGTGAGAAAAGCCCGAGCGGCAGGTATTCCGCGCCGGAGAGCAGAGCCAGATAGGGCCCGCTGGCCAGGGCGCAGAAGCCAGGATTCATCATGGTGCTGAGCACGCGCGCATCCGTGCCGACGCGCGTCACGCGCGCAAGAGCGACCGATGCCGCGACCAGTTCGGCCTCAAGCATGGTCTGCCGTATGCCATCGCCCGTTTCCGCCACAAGTCCGAGCAGTCCGGGCGGGGATGCGGGAGCTGGTGCATCGGGGAGTCTCTTGTTGCTGACGATGATGCTGTCAAGCGGCACGACCCCATCGGGCACATCCGGCCCGAAGCCGCAGACAAGCCGGGCGTTGAAAGAGCGCGCGGCGGCATCGCGCAGCATCCGGGCCGGCTCAAGGTCGCCACATCGGCAGGTTGCAATGGCAACGCAAGGGCCGGCGGCATCGAACAGGCCTTGCAGGGCATGGCTTCCGGCCGAGAGCGGCAAGAGCACCGGCTGAAGGCCGGCGCGCAAGGCTGCCAGGATGGCAATCAGCTGTTCGCTGCCCATCGGAGCCAGGATCAGCGCCTTCGACCGCTCCGGCAGCCGCGACATGCCAAGCAGCGATGCCAGGCGGCGTGCGCGCTGGTCGAGGCCCGCAAAACTCAGGGGCAAGCCTGCAACGCCGCTCCAGATGTCGCGTCGGGCCGGCTCCCTTAGGAAATCATGGTCAGGCCGCGTGGCGATGGCCACCGAGACCAGTGCCTCAAGTCCGATGCCGTCGAGATCCGGTTCGGGTTTGCGAAGAGGCAGCATCAGCCGTGTCCGGCAGTTCGAGAGCCGTGAGTTGCCGTTCGGCGTGATGGGCAACCCACAGGTCTGGCAAGACAAAGAGCGGAACAACGAAATGCCCGGACATCACCAGCCGGTCGAGCACACGGGCTGCGGCGACGAAATCCTCGCGGGCCCGGGCTGACAGCATGGCCTGAATGGCCCCGTCGATGGCTGGGAGCTTCGCGCCGGCGTAGTTGAGCGAGCCTTGCCGGTCCGCGGCCGCTGAGCCCCAGCGGTTGGCCTGCTCGGTGCCGGGGCTGGCGGAAACGGGCCATGTCCACTGCACCATGTCGACATCGAATGCCGCCAGCCGGCGCCAGTATTGCACATCGTCGCAGCCGCTCCTGCGGGCGCGACGACACGGTGATCTCGAAGCCAAGCGCCTCGCCTCCGGCGCGTTTGCGCATCACGCCGTCTTCGAGGCGATAGCCGGCCTGATCGAGCAGATCGACTGCGCGGCGCGCCAGATCTCGATCCCGCCCCGAGCCATCGGAGGCTGTCGGCGTCCAGGAGCCGTCAAGCATCGGGTCCGGCAGGCTGGCCCCAAGCCTCGCAAGGAGCGCGCGCTCGCGCTCGTCGGCCACCACACCGCTGGCCGACAGGTCGGACCCGGCGAACAGACTGTCGGAACGGCGGTAGGCGCTAAAGTAGAGATTGCGGTTGGCCCATTCGAAATCGAACAGCAGGGCAAGCGCCTCGCGTACCCTGACATCGGCGAATTGCGGCCTTCGGGTGTTGAACACGAAGGCGGACAGGCCCTTGGGTGTGTCGAGTTTCAGGGCGCGCCTG
>JAPLBW010000083.1 GCA_026392555.1 Actinomycetota bacterium | reverse complement strand
GCCTCCGCTGCGAACGCTGCTGTGGATCACATCTTCGATTGGGTCAAAGGGACTCCGGCTGACTCCTGGACGTCGGCCGCCATTGCCTCTGACGGTTCATACGGCGTTCCGGAAGGCATCATCACCTCGTTCCCTGTTCGTTCCGTGGGCGGCGAGTGGCAAGTGGTTCAGGGTCTGGAAGTCAACGACTTCTCGCAGGCTCGTATTGATGCATCCAACGCCGAACTGTTGGAAGAACGTGCCGCTGTTGTTGAACTTGGCTTGATCTAATTTTTTCCATCGCACACCCTTAAGGACACCTGCTCATGAGCAAGATCAAAGTAAAGAACCCTGTCGTTGAGATGGATGGCGACGAGATGACGCGCATCATCTGGTCGTTCATTAAGGAGCAGTTGATCCTTCCTTACCTCGACATTGATCTGAAGTACTTTGACTTGAGTATTGAAAACCGCGATGCAACCAACGACCAGGTCACCATTGACTCTGCCGAAGCCACCAAGCTCTACGGCGTGGCCGTGAAGTGCGCCACCATCACTCCCGATGAAGAGCGCGTCGAGGAGTTTGGCCTGAAGAAGATGTGGAAGTCCCCTAACGGCACCATCCGCAACATTCTCGGTGGCGTGATCTTCCGCGAGCCCATCGTGATTTCCAACATTCCTCGATTGGTTCCTGGCTGGACTAAGCCGATCATCATTGGCCGGCACGCTTTTGGTGACCAGTACCGTGCCACTGACACGGTTATTCCTGGGCCTGGCTTGTTGACTTTGACCTACACGCCCACCGATGGTGGCGAGCCCATGGAGCTCGACGTTTATGACTTTCCCAGTGGTGGCGTGGCCGTGGCGATGTACAACCTTGACGATTCGATCCGCGACTTCGCCCGTTCCTCGATGCGTTATGGACTGGACCGTGGCGTTCCGGTGTACCTGTCCACCAAGAACACGATCATGAAGGCCTATGACGGTCGATTCAAGGACTTGTTCGCTGAAGTCTTTGAGGCTGAGTTCAAGGCAGACTTTGACACGGCTGGTTTGACCTACGAGCACCGCTTGATCGACGACATGGTCGCGTGCGCCATGAAGTGGGAAGGCGGCTACGTGTGGGCTTGCAAGAACTACGACGGTGACGTGCAGTCGGACACCGTTGCCCAGGGATTTGGTTCGCTGGGGTTGATGACCTCGGTATTGATGACTCCCGACGGCAAGACCGTTGAGGCCGAAGCCGCTCACGGCACGGTGACCCGTCACTACCGTCAGCACCAGCAGGGCAAGCCCACGTCCACCAACCCGATTGCATCCATCTTCGCGTGGACGCGTGGCTTGGACTACCGCGGCCGCATGGACGGCACCCCTGAGGTCAGCGCGTTTGCTCAGACTCTCGAGCGCGTCTGCATTGAAACCGTGGAGTCGGGCAAGATGACCAAGGACTTGGCGCTTCTCATTAGTGCCGACCAGCCGTTCCAAACGACGCAGGAATTCTTAGCATCCATTGACGAAAACCTGCAAAAGGCCATGGCTAAGTAGTTATTAAGCAGTCAGGTTCGTCGATGTTTAAGGTCCTCACGGTCAACGTGAACGGCATTCGCGCCACCAAGAAAAATGGTGGTGTTGAGTGGCTGGAAGCGGCCGGGGTGGACGTTATGTGCTTGCAGGAAGTGCGGGCCACTCATGAGCAGCTGCACGAAGCCATCGCTGGAAGTGAATTTGCACGTTGGCATGTCTCGCACAGCCCTGCGTCCGAGTTAGGCCGCAGCGGGGTCGCCGTTCTTTCGCGTGAACAACCCAGTGCCGTACGCGTGGGTTTTAACAGCGAAGAGTTTGATCACCAGGGGCGATGGATCGAAGTTGACCTTGACTCACCGGTGGGCCCGCTCACCGTTGTTTCGGTGTATGTGCCCACCGGTGATGCGGACAAACCACTCAAACAAGCCGAGAAGTATCGCTTCCTTGATGCCATGGACGCTCGACTTGCGGCGTTAGCGACGCGTGCGAGCCGAACGAAGCGGCAGGTCATCGTGACCGGTGACTTTAATGTGGGCCACACCGAGCTCGATATCAAGAACTGGAAGGGCAACCTCAAAAAGGCGGGATTCCTTGCGGATGAACGCGCACACTTTGACACCTGGTTTGCACGTGATCGCTGGGTGGACTTGCATCGACGCTTTGCTGGTGAGGTTGCCGGCCCCTACACGTGGTGGTCGTGGCGCGGTCAGGCTTTTGATAACGACGCCGGCTGGCGGATTGATTACCTCATAGCGACCAAGGACCTCGCGGCTCAATGTCGCGAAGTGGTGGTGGGCCGAGCGCCAAGTTACGACACGCGTTGGTCAGACCACGCGCCCGTAATCGCCACATTTGGTCAGTAGTGCGATCTGTGGGAATGTAGTCTCGTGAACACGGTGCTGGTCAGCGTCCTCCTTGTCCTGATTTTGATGATCGTCGGAGGACTGTTCGTTGCCTCTGAGCTGGCGTTGTTGTCGTTGCGCGAAGGTCAGATCAGAGCTTTGAAGACTCGCGGTCGTCGCGGGGCCAAGGTGGCCGAGCTGCACACCAACCCGAACCGATTTTTGGCGGCGGCTCAAATTGGTGTGACGTTTGCTGGTTTCTTGTCNTGGTTTCTTGTCTGCTGCTTATGGTGCGGAAACATTGGCATCCAGTGCGGGGGAGGCCTTGGTTTCCCAGGGGATGTCTCAAAGCTGGGCGAATGCGCTTTCTCTGATCGGCGTCACCTTGGTTATTGCCTTTATTTCCCTCGTGATCAGCGAGCTGGTCCCTAAACGCCTAGCTTTGCAAAGGTCTGAGGCTTTGTCCCTTGCTTCGGCTCCCACGATTGACCGCATCGCCTCCATCTTTCGACCTCTTATTTGGTTGCTCTCCATCTGCACCGACCTTGTGGTGCGAGCGTTGGGTGGGAATCCGAATGAGAAGCGAGCTGCCATTACCGAGGAAGAGTTGCAAGGCATGCTCTCGACGCATACCGGCCTGTCCCGCGAAGAGCGCAAGATCGTCAGTGATGTCTTCACCGCCGGTGACACCCGCCTTCGGGAGGTCATGGTTCCGCGAACCGAGGTCAACTTCTTGTTAGCCGATACCTTTGTGGCCGCGGCCCTAACCGACATCGTAGAACTTCCACATTCGCGCTATCCAGTATTGGGTGAAGGCGTCGATGATGTGGTGGGTTTTGTGCACGTTCGCGACCTGCTGAATCCCGCACATGCAGGTACGCGGTTGCGGGTAGAAGATTTGGTTCGAGAGATTTTGCAGTTGCCAGGGAGCAAGAACTTGCTGCCCGCCATGACGCAGATGCGCAGTGAAGGCGCTCACATGGCCGTTGTGGTTGACGAATATGGCGGCACGGCCGGGATCGTCACACTGGAGGATTTGGTGGAAGAGCTCGTCGGCGATATCAGGGACGAGTATGACTCATCGGCGGCTGAGACGCGCACCTTGGCCGGTGGTGATGTGGAAGTGGACGGATTGCTGAACATTGACGACTTCATGCGTGATACGTCCATGACGTTGCCTGATGGGCCGTATGAAACTGTCGCTGGCTTCATGGTCGCGACGTTGGGCCGACTTCCGCACGTCGGTGATGTCGTGGAGGAGCAAGGCCGGCGCCTTGAGGTTTCTGAAATGGATGGTCGCCGGGTAGCACGTATTCGCGTGGCTGCTGCACCAGTTGATGCCCCCGTCAGCGACAATAACGACTATGCCTAGTCCAGCTGCCAGCAAGCAGGCCCGCGTCCTGTCCGGTATCCAGCCCACTGCGGATTCATTCCACCTGGGTAATTACCTCGGCGCCATTGCCCAGTGGGTGCAGCTGCAGGATGAATTCGACGCTTTTTATTGCGTGGTTGACCTGCATGCGATCACCGTTGATTACCAGCCAGCGGAACTCAATCGACGTACGCTCGTCTCAGCGGCCCAGCTCCTGGCCGCTGGCCTCGAGCCGGAGCGTTGCACGTTATTTGTTCAAAGCCAGGTGCCAGAACATGCCCAGTTGGCCTGGGTGATGCAGTGCATAACGGGGTTTGGTGAAGCCAGTCGCATGACGCAGTTCAAGGACAAGTCGGCTCGTGGTGGTGCTGACCGATCCTCCGTTGGCCTGTTCACCTATCCCATCTTGCAGGCGGCTGACATTTTGATTTATCAAGCCGATGAAGTCCCTGTCGGTGAAGATCAACGTCAACACTTAGAACTTACGCGTGATTTGGCCCAGCGGTTTAACGCTCGTTTCGGCGAGACCTTTACCGTGCCCAAGCCCCGGATCGTCAAGGCCACTGCCAAGGTGCTTGATTTACAAGACCCGACGGCGAAGATGAGCAAGTCGGCTGAAAGTTCGGCTGGTCTAGTGGAGTTACTGGACGATCCCAAGGCCATTGCCAAGAAAATCCGCTCGGCGGTTACCGATAGTGAGCGCCTCATCTCCTTTGACGAAGTCAATAAGCCAGGAGTGAGCAACCTGCTCACGATTCAGTCTGCACTGACCGGCACATCGATTGCTGACTTGGTAGCGCACTATGACGGAGCGGGCTATGGCGATCTCAAGGCCCAAGTCGCCGACGTTGTTGTCGAATTCGTCGTGCCATTTCAGGAGCGGGTCAACCACTGGCTCTCGCATCCAGCCGAACTCGACGAGGTGTTGCACGCAGGTGCCGCACGAGCTCGCGAGGTGGCAGCACCGACGCTAGCGAGCGTCTATGACCGACTGGGTTTTGTTACCGCCTAACGAGCTGAACCGCGTTGAGTACGTTGCCGCGAGTTGGTCCCGCCACTGAAGTAGCCAATGAGTGCAAGGAATCCGGCGAAAGCAATCCCAAACACCAGCACAAAAAGTTGCGCCGGCGAGGTGCGCCGCGATTGGGCATCCGCAGCACTTGATGCCGTAGTTGGTGCCGTAGTTGGTGTCGCCACCGGCTGCGCAGTGGGGCTAGGGGGTGGGGTGTAGGTAGGGGCGGGGCCGGTCGGCTCAACCAGTTGCCCAACGGGAGTGGAAATCCGTGCTGCGTTGACAAATCCCCAGTCCAAAAGCAGTTTGGCATCAACTTTGGTGGGTCCTTGGTTAGCCATCATCGTGATCAGGATGCGCCGGCCATTGCGTTCAGCCGCACCGATGAACGTGCGTTGCGCCTTGGTGGTGTAGCCGGGCTTAATGCCGATCATGCCTTTGTAACCGGCGGCCAGCAGCCGATTCTCGGTATAAATCTGATAACTCGA
>JAPLBW010000157.1 GCA_026392555.1 Actinomycetota bacterium | reverse complement strand
CCAGCGAGGGCGCACCGATTCGGGTGCTGCACCAAGTTGTTTAATGGGCCAAGTCGTTTAGTGCACTAGTTATCTGACTGAGCAATTACAGCGGGATGTTGCCGTGATCCCCGCGCAGCGCAGGGGCTGAAGCAATAGCCGCGGCGATCGCCGACCGGGTAACCGTGGGGGAGACAATCTCGTCCACCACGCCTAGGTCTTGAGCCCTACCCAAACCACCAGCAATGAGTTCGTGCTCGGCAGCTAGTTCGAGTTCGACCTGTGGGCGCATGTCTTCAGCCACTTCAGCCAATTTGCGACGGTGCAAAATACGTATGGCTGCCACGGCGCCCATGACAGCAACCTGCGCGTCGGGCCAAGCCATGACTTTGGTCGCACCCAGGGCGCGTGAGTTCATCGCGATGTAGGCACCGCCATAGGCCTTGCGCGTGACCACGGTGACGCGGGGAACAACGGCTTCGGCGAAGGCGTGCAAGAGCTTGGCGCCACGACGCACCACGCCATCCCACTCTTGACCCACACCAGGCAAGTAACCGGGAACATCGACCATCACAATCAGCGGAACACCGAAGGCATCACACATGCGCACAAAGCGAGCAGACTTTTCGGCCGATGGTGAGTCCAGGCAACCACCCAAACGCAACGGGTTGTTGGCGATCACGCCAACGGTGCGACCACCGATACGGCCCAAGGCCGTGACAATGTTGGGGGCCCCCTTTTCGTGCAGCTCCACGCTGGTCCCGCCATCGAGCAGGTGATCAACCAGTGGGTGCACGTCGTAGGCGCGCTTAATGGATTCGGGCAACAAGGCACCGAGGTCTTCGTCCTTGACCTTGGCAAGATCGAGTTGACCTTGTTCACCCAGCAGCGCACACAGTGCGCGCGCGCGGTCGAGGGCTCCTTGTTCGGAATCAGCGATGATGTGGACCACGCCCGAGCGACGACCATGCGGCTCAGGACCACCCAAACGCAAAGCGTCCACGGACGCGGCCTTCAGGTCCCAGGATCACAATGTCGGTCAACGCTGGACCGTACGCAGCACCGCCAGCAGCCGCACCCAGCACGACGGAAATTTGTGGGATCTTGCCCGACGCGTGGGTCATGATTTGGAAGACCAGGCCGACGGCGTGCAATGACTCAACGCCTTCGGCTAACCGAGCGCCACCGCTGTGCCACAAACCAACGACGGGAATGCCATCGGCCAGTGCCTTCTCGTAGGCCTGCACGATGACTGTGCAACCAGCCGAACCCATTGCGCCACCTTGAATGGTGGGGTCCGAACAAAACACCACCACGTGTGCGCCCCCAACGGTGCCAACAGCGGCGAGCATGCCGGAGTCATCGTCTGCGGAAATCAACTGCAATGAACCGGCATCGAGAAATGCGGCCATGCGGTGATTGGGATTGCGCGGATCGCTGGCGCGATCGAGCTTGGGCTTTGCTGCCACTGCCATTAGATACTCCGGAATGCTAGAGCGACGTTGTGGCCACCAAAGCCAAACGAGTTGTTCAAAGCAACGATGGATCCATCGCGCAAGGTGCGCGGTGAACCGGTGACGATGTCTAGGCCAAGACCATCTTCTGGGTCGTCGAGGTTGATGGTGGGAGGAACCAAGCGTTCGTAGATGGCCTTGACCACTGCGATGGACTCGACTGCGCCGGCCGCACCGAGCAAGTGGCCCGTCATCGACTTGGTGGAGGTCACGCACGCACCAT
>JAPLBW010000153.1 GCA_026392555.1 Actinomycetota bacterium | reverse complement strand
GTCTCCCTCGACGCCTTCGAGGACTTCGTCGAGAACGTCTTCAAGGACTTCTTCCGGCGAAGAATTGGGCGACTGCGAGGTCACTGGTCTTCCTCCAAAGCTACGCGGTCGGTGTCATCGTCGACGGGAACCGCTTCAACAGCGCTAACACTAGCGGGTGGCTCATCCTCGTCGACAGGGTCAACGTCAAATTCCTCCGAGACCTCGATTTCGGCATCATCGTCACCGATCCAGCGCACCAAAAGATCTTGTAGCGGTGCGGCCTGTTCAAACGACACCACACCCTCGCGAAACAGCTCTAACAGAGCCAAGAAGCGAGCAACAACAGTCAAGGTGTCCGGTGCATCGCCGATCAAAGCGCGGAAGGTCGCTTCGCGCTGGCGTCGCAACCGATCAACCAAAATGGCAGCTTGCTCGCGCACCGATACCCGCTGCATGTGGATGTGCCCAATGGCCACCTGTTCAATGGTCTTGGGCGTTAAGGCGCGCTCAGCCAGTGCAGCAAACTCAATGGGTCCCAAGCCCAGCAGCACTTCGGGCAGTAATCCGGCAAATTGAGGTTCCAGCGACACCGAGCGCGGATGACGATGGATCTCATCAGCCATGCGCTGCGAAAATATCCCAGCGACTTCCTTATAGGCGCGGTATTGCATCAAGCGGGCAAATAGCAGGTCCCTGGCTTCGAGAAGGGCCAAATCTTCTTCGTCTTCGATCTCTCCCGATGGCAACAACCTGGCGGCTTTGAGGTCCAAAAGCGTCGCCGCGACAACCAAGAACTCCGTGGCCTGCTCTAACGGCCACTCCCCTTCAAAGGAGCGAATGTGAGCGATGAACTCATCGGTGACCGTTGATAAGGCAATCTCGGTGATGTCGAGCTTGTGCTTGGAAATGAGTTGCAGAAGAAGGTCAAAGGGGCCCTCGAAAACCGCGAGGTGAACTTGGAAGCCCGAACTGTGATCTACGACGACAGAAGGGCCACCAGCTGGAACCTGTGGCTCGAGAGTTTCATCAGTCGTTGCGGTCACACGATAACCCTAACCAACGGCTGAACCGCTCGTGGAACGAACCTAGGAAATTGCGAACTACTTCTCGCGGACCATCAGTTCGCGAGCCAACTGGCGATAGGCATCTGCGCCATTGCTTGAGGATGCATACGCGGTGATCGGCTCGCCAGCAACAGAGGTCTCGGGGAACTTGATCGTTCGGTTAATGACCGTATGGAATACCCCATCGCCAAAAGCGTCGACCACGGTTTGCAGGACTTCTCGCGAGTGCACTGTGCGTGCGTCGTACATCGTCGCCACAATGCCTTCCAGAACCAAGGCGGGGTTGAGCCGCTGCTGGACTTTCGCAATGGTGTCCATCAGTAGCGCTACGCCACGCAGCGCAAAGAATTCACATTCGAGGGGGACGATGACCCCTTGTGAGGCGGTCAAAGCGTTAACCGTCAGCAAGCCCAGCGAGGGCAGGCAGTCAATGATTACGTAGTCGTAATCATTGAGGACTGGCTTGATCGCATCGGCCAAGATTTGTTCACGCGCGACTTCATTGACTAATTGCACTTCGGCAGCCGAGAGGTCAATGTTGCCCGGGATCAGATCCAGGTCCTTGACGTTGGTCTTGAGCAACACGTCATGGACGGTCACATCAGGCGATGTCAGCAAGTTGTAGATGGTTTTATCCATGTCGTGGGGGTTGAACCCCAAACCAACGGACAGTGCACCTTGTGGGTCGAAGTCAATCAAGAGCACGCGGCGGCCAGCTTCAGCCAACGCAGCACCCAGGTTGATTGTCGACGTGGTCTTGCCTACGCCACCTTTTTGGTTACACATCGAGATGACTCGAGCCGGGCCATGCGTGGTCTTCGGTTTGGCCTCAGGGAAAACAGGCATGGGTCGAAACGTGGGGCCAAGAGTTGGTTTACTCACCGGACTGATGCCTCTCCATGCTTGCGTGTGTAGAGGGACAGTCTGCCTCGTGGCAGCGTCGACCGGAAGGCGTACCCCAAAAACAGGCGAATTAGCCCAACGCCCTCGGGTGGGCCTGCGCGTACACCTCACGTAGCCGGTCAATGGTCACCATGGTGTAAATCTGGGTCGTCGTTACCGAGGCATGACCCAGTAATTCCTGAACTACCCGCACGTCAGCCCCGCCATCGAGCAGGTGCGTGGCGAAGGAATGTCGCATCGTGTGGGGTGAAACGGCACTGCTGATGGCCGCGCGCTCAGCCGTTGACTTCAAGATCGTCCAAGCACTTTGTCGGGACAAGCGCCCGCCACGAGAGTTAAGGAACAAGGCACCACCGTTTGTCTTGCTTCCCGTTGCAGCCGCCAGCCCGGGCCGGCCGCGCACCAGGTAGGCATCCAAGGCCGCCTGGGCGAAACTTCCTACGGGCACGACGCGTTCTTTGCCACCCTTTCCCTTGAGCCGAACCAACGACGGATCGGAAATATCATCAACGTCCAACGCCACGACTTCAGAGATTCGCGCTCCTGTGCCGTAAAGCAATTCCAGCAGCGCCGAATCACGAACAGCTCGGGCACCATCAGGAACACTGGCGGCTGCTCCCAGAATCGACGCGATCTCATCAACGGTTAACGCCTTAGGTAGTCGTCTAGCCGGTCGAGGTGGGTGCACTCCGCGCGCCACATCGACAGTGAGCAATCCTTCAGATACCGCGAACTTGTGTAGGCCTCGAACGGCGGCCAAGCACCGCCCGACCGAACTTTCAGACAAGGCAGGCCCCGAACCATCACCAGTGCGAAGGCTGGCCACAAACGCGGCCACATCGACTTCACTTACGGCGGCCAAGTCTGTTGTGCCGCACTCCTGCAAGAACGCCTCATAGCGACGCAAATCTCGGCGATAAGCGGCAATGGTGTTTGCCGACAGGCCGCGCTCAATCCCCACATGATCGAGGAAACTGCGCGTCACGGCCTGACAATCCACCCCAGTTATAGCCAACGCGTCACGCCTCAATCACGCAAGGACGCTCTCCAGCGTCACAGCCGGCATCTCAGGGAACGCTTCGGCGACGGCTGCATAGGTCAACTTCCCATCGTAAGTGTTCAGTCCAAGCGCGAGAGCGTGATCCTTACGCATCGCGTCCTTCCACCCGCGGTTGGCTAGTTCTAAAGCGTACGGAAGCGTGACGTTGGTCAACGCGTACGTCGAGGTGTAAGGAACCGCTCCAGGCATATTCGCCACGCAGTAGAAGACAGTGCCGTGGACCTTATAGGTGGGATCGGAATGCGTCGTGGGCTTGGAGTCTTCGAAGCAACCACCCTGGTCAATCGCGATATCAACCAGCACTGCCCCGGTCTTCATCTGCGAGACCAGCTCGTTGGTCACCAACTTAGGAGCCTTTGCCCCAGGAACCAGCACGGCACCAATGACGAGATCGGCGTCGCGAACCGCACGTTCAATCTCAAATTTATTGGAGGCAACCGTTTGCACATGGCCTTGATAGATCCGGTCCATGGTTCGCAATCGATCAATGTTGTTATCCATCAAGATCACTTCAGCTTCCATACCCAAGGCAATGGCTGCGGCATTGGCTCCGGCAACACCGGCACCAATAACTACGACTTTGGCCGCGTACACCCCTGACACGCCACCCATCAGGACACCGCGACCGCCGTTGACTCGCTGCAGGGTCGTCGCGCCTACCTGTGGCGCCATGCGGCCGGCCACCTCTGACATCGGCGCCAGCAAAGGCAGTGTGCGGCCAGGCAATTCCACGGTCTCGTAGGCGATGCCGGTTACGCCTTGATTGAGCAGAGCCTGCGCACATTCCTTTCCGGCGGCTAAATGCAGGTAGGTAAATAAGGTTTGGCCTTCGCGCATGCGGTGGTACTCATCAGCGATGGGCTCTTTGACTTTAAGAATGAGATCTCCGGCGGCCCACACATCATCAGCGGTGGGCAGGATGGATGCACCGGCCGCGATGTACTCCTCGTCGGTAATCGACGAGCCCACGCCAGCTGACTGTTGAACGAAGACTTCGTGGCCGTGGTGAACCAACTCCACCACTCCCGCAGGCGTGATGGCCACTCGAAATTCATTGTTCTTAATTTCGCTAGGGATTCCGACCTTCACGATGCCAACCTCGTCTCAGAGTGGAATGCGATTCCTTTTCCACCATAGACCCGTTTGTGCAAAACTACGATCTGTCCCGCAAGCGAAAGGACTCAAAAGTCCTTACGTGAGCGAGGCGAAGGGGCGCTAACGCGGGTTTCGAAGCCCCACAGCTAATACCGCGCAGGCCAACGTGGCATTGCGAACCTGGCCCGCCAGAACGGCATCAATAACTGCGTGCAAAGGGAAACGACCCACCACGATGTCGGCCTCTTCGCCCTCGGGAACGAAATCGGCGACCTCGCAGGCGGACAAGTTTTCAGCTAAGAAGACGGAAATCACTTCATCACTGCCGCCAGGTGTCAGAGCCAATTCCAACAGGGGCGTCCACTGTGCAGCTTGCAGCCCGGCCTCTTCCGCGAGCTCGCGCTGGGCGGTGACCAGGGCTGGTTCGCCAGCAATATCGCGAAGGCCGGCCGGTGCTTCCCACATGCGGGCCATC
>JAPLBW010000220.1 GCA_026392555.1 Actinomycetota bacterium | reverse complement strand
GTCTTTGCGCAGCCACGACTTCGACAACGGAATCCCCAACGCCACGATTCCCGCAGCAATCCCGAAGACGGCCATTCCCACCAAAGTAATGACAGCAGCCGATTCACTGGGGATTGTCGTCAAGCGGTTAAACAGGGAGTGCAAGGTGACGGCAATAGCCAGTGCGCCCAAACCGACCGCGATGCGAATAACGGGGTTGCGACGAAGCGTGAGAACCAAAGCGGCGCCGACGATGGCCGTCGTGCCCGCGTGCATCAAGTTCGTCGAGCTCACGCGAGCAATAGCTAGTTCCAGCGATGCATCGCCGCGAGTATTGGCTAAGTACAACCAGTTTTCTCGAATCGCAAATCCCGTACCCGAAGCCAAACCCAAGATGGCACCATCGACGAACCAGAAGACGCGTTTGGAAATCGTCAGAAATGGCAGGACCAGCGCCTTAACGATTTCTTCTTGCAACGGGCCGCCGTAGACAATGACTGCCGTGACGCCATAGGCCGCAGCAAAGCTATTGTTAAACGGCAAGACGATCCAGGTCGCGGCCATTCCCCACGCAACAGCGATAGCGACCAAGACTGCGGTTTGTCTGCCACCGCGTCCAATAAAGGCGACCCAAAAGAGCATGGCCAACGGAATGATCGTGGCGATCAGCGATCCGTTACCCAAAGTGGGCATGACTGGCCTGCCTAGTGATCGTGGTCAGCGACGTCCGAAGCGCTCGGCGACTGTGGGGTCTGCGCGACTTCGGGCTCATCATCAACAATGTGAACGTGATCATCATCATGGTAATGCCCTTGTTGCAGTCGCAAGGGATCATCGGGATCTAATTCGGCCAACTCTTCTTCGCTGAGGTGGGTGTGCGTGAGTTCCTTGCCTTCGGCCTGACGAGCAGCGCGCATGTTGTTGTACGCCACCTTGGCTGCTTGCGGAACTCGACCCTTGAGTCCTTGTCGTTGAGTGAACGTCAGCTTGTCCGAATCAAACAAGGCATCGCCGGTCGGTGGTGTTGTACCTGCCAAACCAAGACGCGAAATGAGCCGTTGCACACCTTCGGCCTGACAGGCCGGGCACTTCGGGTCCGGTGCATCGCGCTGGAGCTGCAGGAACTCAAACTCATTGGAGCACGTGTTACATCGGTATTCGTAAATAGGCATGTCACTGACTCACTGCTGTGCGGGTTTGTTCGATGTCCTGCCGCACCTGAGCGATCAGGGCATCGGCAGATTCAAAGGTCACCATGTCGCGCAGCCGCTGAACGAACTCAACACCCACGTTCTTGCCATAAAGGTTGAGATCACTCTGGTCCAAGCAGTGGGCTTCGATCCGGCGCTCGGTTCCAGCAAAGGTGGTGTTGGCTCCAACAGACACTGCGGCCACAAAACCTTCTCCGGTGGCGCCTTCGTCATCGAGGATGCTCAATCGGCCCGCATAGACACCATCTGAGGGTGTGGCCATGCCGACCGGGGCTTGAACATTGGCGGTAGGGAAGCCAAGGTTGCCACCGCGTTGATCGCCAGTGACGACTTCGCCATCGACTCGATGCGGTCGGCCCAAGATCGCAGCAGCTGCGCTGGCATCCCCGGCCAACAAAGCTTTGCGCACCGCTGTTGATGACCAGCGCACACGACCATCCCCGACCAGACCCACGCCTTCGACGCCGAAATCAAACTTCTCTCCCAGATCGGTCAAAAGCTCGACATCGCCCGCGGCCTGGTGACCAAAACGGAAGTCGGAACCGACGACCACTTCGGATGCATGCAAACCGTTGATGATGATTTCTTCAACAAACTGTTCGGGAGAAAACTGCGAGAGCTCTTCGGTGAACGGCAAAACAACCACGTGATCGATTCCGACTTCTTGCAGTAACTCCGCGCGGCGATCGATGCTGGTCAGCAACGCAGGTGCGAGTTCAGGCCGCAAGAGTGTCAACGGGTGCGGATCAAAAGTAATCGCAACGGCCGGGACACCCAGGGCCTTGGCTCGGCGAACCACCTGCGACACGATGACCTGATGTCCGCGATGCACGCCGTCAAAAACACCGACCGTGACGACACTGCGGCGGCGCGGGGTTGAGCCCACATCGGCCACCACCGC
>JAPLBW010000035.1 GCA_026392555.1 Actinomycetota bacterium | reverse complement strand
CACTATCGCGGCACCGGGCCTGAATTGTTGGCCGACCTTCCGACGATCACACACTTCGTCGCCGGATTAGGAACAACGGGCACCTTGATGGGCTGTGGTCGTTTTCTTCGCGAAAACGTGCCAGGGATTTCGATCGTTGCAGCCGAGCCCCGCTATGGGGAATTGGTTTACGGTCTGCGCAACCTTGATGAAGGATTCGTTCCCGAGTTGTATGACCCCGATGTGCTGACCACACGATTTTCGGTCAGCCCTCGCGACGCCGTGCGTCGAACCCGCGAGCTCCTTGAACAAGAAGGCATCTTCGCCGGTATCTCCACCGGAGCGATCTTGCACGCGGCGCTGGGACTTGCGGCCAAGGCCGTGAAATCTGGCGAGAGCGCTGACATTGCTTTCATCGTGTGTGATGGTGGCTGGAAGTACCTCTCGACTGGTGCGTATGAAGGCACCCTTGATGAAGCCGAGGAAGCCCTCGACGGCCAACTGTGGGCATGAAAAAACCGCTCAACCCGCATTGATGGGCTGAGCGGTTTTTTCTTGAAGTGTTTATTGGAAGGCGCTAGGGCGCTTGGCTTCGAACTTGCTTTCCGCAAACCAGCGAACACTGGTTGATGAGGACAACAAGAAGACGACCAACAAGTTGATGATCATCCCAGCAATTCCCCAAGGGAAGCTCAGCAAAGCGAAGATGATGTTGAGCACGGCAATTGCGACAACAAAGATACGAGACGCTGGGTCACCCTCGACTAAGTTGGCAGCCACGCGCCACAGGATCAAGCCGAAAGCAATGGCAACCAGTCCCGCGAACCAGAGGTAACCGTCGCTGACACTGCCCAGGTACTGGCCCTGGAACAGACGTGAAGCCTGTGAAGAAGTCAGTGCTTCGCTAATGCAGAAAATACCGACGGCCAACTGCCACACAGCAGCGATGCGTACTAAGAGCCCAACGATGGTTACGCCTAGCGGACGAAAGCGCATGTTCTTGGGGTCGGTCGGCAGTGCGGAGGCATTTCCGCGGATTGCATACCAGTCGCTCATGAAGTCTCCTTGTAGGTCTGTCTTGACGCGCTATCTTCGCATGGTCTTGGCGATAGGACGAGTTGGCACAACCGAATCGGGACTTTCGTCCCCTAGAGTGGCTCATTGTGAGCGACGCCCCCATTGGAATCTTCGACAGTGGAGTGGGCGGGCTCACAGTCGCCAGAGCAGTCATTGATCAGTTGCCCAATGAATCCGTCTTGTATGTGGGCGACACATTGCGCGGTCCCTACGGTCCTCGCCCCCTGGCTCAGGTCCGGGCCTTTGCCCTCGATGTCATGGACCATCTCCTGGCCGAAGGTGTCAAGCTGATCGTGATTGCCTGCAACTCTGCCTCGGCGGCGGTCTTGCGCGATGCCCGTGAGCGCTATGACGTGCCCGTGATTGAAGTCATTCAACCCGCTGTTCGTCAGGCAGTCCACATCACACAGTCACGCCGGGTGGGTGTGATCGGAACGAACGCCACCATTGATTCGATGGCCTACGACGACGCGTTTGCTGCTGCGCCGGATATTTCGTTGTACTCACGTGCGTGCCCACGGTTCGTTGATTTCGTTGAGGGCGGTGTGGTGGAAGGAGCCGAGGTTGAAGCACTAGCGCGTGAATACCTGGAACCGTTGATCGCTCAGGACATAGACACCCTGGTTCTTGGGTGCACGCACTACCCGCTCCTCGCCAATGTGATTGCCTCGGTGGTTGGCCCCGATGTCAGGTTGGTCAATAGTGCGAGCGAGACGGCGAAACAAGTGGCACAAACCCTTCAGGACTTAGGGTTGCAACGCGGCGGTGATGCGGGCCCAGCCGAACACCGGTTTGTTGCCACCGGCGACCCCAAGCCGTTTGAAGTCTTGGGTCAGCGCTTCCTCGGTCCCGAAGTCATTGAGGTCGAGCGGCATCCGCGCCGAGCAGACACGGTGGGCTTTCCCGACAACGCTCCGCAGTAGGCTCGTCGCCGTGACTCGATCAGATGGCCGCGGCCCCCATGACCTTCGTTCTATTACCTTCAACCGAGGCTGGCTAGACCAGGCCGAAGGCTCCACCTTGGTGGAGTTTGGTCGCACCCGCGTGCTGTGTGTGGCCTCGTTTACCGAAGGCGTGCCGCGCTGGAAAAAAGGCAGCGGCTCTGGCTGGGTAACCGCCGAGTATTCAATGTTGCCGCGGGCAACAGATACGCGTAATCAACGCGAATCGGTCAAGGGCAAGATCGGTGGCCGCACCCACGAGATTTCTCGATTGATTGGTCGCTCACTTCGAGCCGTTGTTGACCTGTCGGCACTGGGCGAGAACAGCATCGTGTTGGACTGCGACGTGTTGCAGGCCGATGGTGGAACGCGCACCGCAGCTATCACTGGCGCATATGTTGCTTTGGTAGATGCCATCGAGTGGGCTCGGGGACAGGGCGTGATTGGCAAGGATGTGCAGGTGCTGACCGACTCAGTGGCTGCGGTATCTGTTGGTGTTGTCGATGATGAAGCTCGACTTGACCTGCACTACGACGATGATGTGCGGGCCGGCACCGACATGAATGTGGTCATGACCGGCAGTGGCGAATTCATTGAAGTCCAAGGAACTGCTGAAGGTGCACCGTTTAATCGCGCGATGCTTGACCAGCTCTTGGATCTGGCCGGTGCTGGAATCACTGAATTGACCGCATTACAGAATCAGGCTCTGCAAGCGTGAGCGTCCAGCTCGTCCTCGCCACTCGCAATGCAAAGAAGCTGGCGGAGTTAGACCGGCTGTTGGCCGGTGCGGGTCTGGACGTGGAGATTCTGGGTTCAGATGCGTTTAGTGACCTCCCAGAGATTGACGAAACAGGGTCAACCTTCGCCGAAAACTCTCTCATCAAGGCGCGCGCAGTCGCCGCTCACACCGGGTTGACCGCTATCGCTGATGACTCAGGGTTGTGCGTAGATGCGCTCGATGGTCAGCCCGGGATTTATTCCGCGCGGTGGGCTGGGCAGGGCGCAACGGATGAATCAAACCTTGACCTGGTTCTGGAACAAATCCGCGACGTCGAACCCGGCCAACGCAGCGCACACTTTGCTTGTGCAGCCGCGTTGGTGCTGCCTTCGGGCAAAGAGTATGTAGTGCAGGGCCAAGTCAATGGCGTCTTGCTCACGCAGCGTCGCGGAGTAGGTGGCTTTGGCTATGACCCGATTTTTCTTCCCGATGGTTTTGACATCACTACCGCAGAGATGACATCGGAACAAAAAGATGCGATCAGCCATCGAGGTCAAGCAATGCGTGCCCTAGTTCCAGTGATTCAAGAACACGTCCACTAATTTTTGGTGCGGGAGGGGGGATTTGAACCCCCACGTCCTTTCGGACAACAGGACCTAAACCTGCCGCGTCTGCCATTCCGCCACTCCCGCAGGTACAGCGATGATCGTAGTGCGCGGGAGTTTCTAGAAAGTGACAGGCATCTTCTTTCCTTGCACCGACTGCGCTTGTGCATCAGCGGTGTGACTGCGTCGGTTGACCGCACTGCGGATCGATCGCAGCGACAAAGCCAAGGCAAAGACCACTGATCCAGTCAGCACGATCATGGTTCCGGAGGGAACACCGGCGTAGTAGCTCAAATACATACCGACGAAACCGCAACCAGCGCCGATCGCCGCTGAAGTCACCAGCATCTTGCTGAAGGAATTAGTCAGCATGCGCGCTACGACGGCGGGAATAACCAACATGGCTGCGACGAGGGTGACGCCAATGACCGTCAACGTGGCCAGGATCGTCAACGAGAGCACGATCATCAGCATCGCGTCGGTCCGACTGACGTTGACACCTGAAGCATCCGCCACATCTGGGTCAAATGTGGTGAACATCAACGCGCGGTAGCGGAACACCACCATCAGCAGTGTCAGGACGGCCACCGCGAGCAATCCCCAAATCTGGAATGTGGAGATCCCCAAAATGCTGCCGAACAGGGCACTGTCAAAACTTGGACCACGGGACCCAAATTTGGTCAGCAAGGCCACACCCAGAGCAAAGGATCCTGTGGTGATGACGCCAATCGCGGCGTCTGCGCCGATGCGTTGTTTACGTGAGACGACATTGATAGCCAAGGCTGAAGCGATGCCCCACAGTCCTGCCCCGATGACATAGAACTGCGCAGCAAACAGTTGCGCAGCGGCAAAGCCACCGAATACTGCGTGCGAGAGGCCGTGGCCGATGTAACTCATGCCGCGCAAGGTGATGTAGACACCAATCAGTCCCAGCAGGGCTCCCGAAATCGTGGCAACAATCAGACCCCTAGCGAAAAAGTCGTAGGCCAGGGGAGCAAAAATGGTCTCGAGGACGTTCATCAGGACGCCACCACCGTGGTCGGCCGGCCGGCGTAGTCATCAATCACGATCGGCATCCCCAGGTGTTGGAGCACTTCCAGGCGCGCTCCAAAGGTGTGTTCCAAAACATCGGAGGTGATGACCTCCGCCGGAGTGCCTTCGGCCACGACGGTGCCGTTGACACACATCAGGTGTGGCAGGTGAGCGGCCATGCCGTTGAGGTCGTGGGTGGTCAGCACGATCGAAATGCCGTCGTCGTGGAGGTCGGAGAGCAGGTGGAGCATGTCGTGGCGGGTGTTGACGTCCACTCCCGAGGTGGGCTCGTCCAAGAGCAAGAGATTGGGTTCGCGCAGCAGTGCGCGAGCGATAAACATGCGCTGTTGCTGTCCGCCGGAGAGCGCACGAATGTGGCGATGGGCTAAGTCGGCGATCCCCAGTCGCTCGAGGACGTCGGCCACCTTCTTCTTTTCACTCGGGCTAGCCCAGGGAAGCTTGCGCTGTTCGGTACGCGCCATGAGTACGCACTCATCGACGGTGATGGGGAAGTCCCAGTTGACGGTCTCTAGCTGAGGGACGTAGGCCACGCGCACGTCAGGTTCGCGGGTCACGCTGCCAGTTCGTGGTTCGACAACACCCAATAGCAATCGCAGGAGAGTGGTCTTGCCAGCACCCGATGGCCCAACAATTCCGGTGAACTGATCTTCATGCACATGAAAGTCAACATTTCGAAGCACGAGGGCTTCGTCGTAACCTGCACTAGCGTTCGCGACATCGAGGATGACGCGACCAACTCCGGTTCCTGTCACTGGGGGTAAACCGCCTCATCTGGATTAGCAGGGGTGATGGTTAGTTTGTCGAGGGCTGGCGACTTTCCACCCAGACCCTTGATCATCGTTTGGTAGTCGTAACGCATGAGGCCCAGCCAGGAGTGAACTGCTTCACCGGGCTTGCCAGGCAAATCGTCATCGCGCAGCGAGTCTTCGTACCGCGCACCCGTGGCCTTGCCAATTTCACTCAGGACGCTGGAGGGGAACACTTCGGAACCAAAGATGGTGGGCACCTTTTCGGCCTTGACCTCGTCAATGATGCGGGCAATTTCCTGGGGAGCGGGGTCTTCAAAATTCTTAGGCTGAACCGCTCCGATGACTTTCCACCCGTACGTCTTGGCGAAGTAGGCATAAGCATCGTGATAAGTCAGGAGCACCCGTCGCGGCACGCTGACTTGGTCGCTACGCAAAGCAGCATCGAGGGCATCGGCTTGCTTGTTGAATGCTGCGGCGTTCTTCTTGTAGTAAGCGGCGTTCTTTGGATCGGCTTTTGCTAATGCACCAGCAATCACTGTTGCGTACTTCTTTGCATACGTGGGATCGGTCCACAAGTGCGGATTGGGCTTGCCATCTTTTTCCGGGAAGGAAAAGTCGTAGATGTAGTCGGACTCGGGTAAAACTTCGGTGCCGACCTCAACGATGCGCCCGCCATCTTTGATGTTGCTCTCGGCCAAGTCTTTGGTGGGATCCTCAAGCTTGAGTCCGTTGATGAACACCACATCGGCTTTGCTCAACAACTGCGCAACTTGTGGGCTGGGCTCAAAGGTGTGCGAGTTCGTGCCTTCGGGAACGATGCCCTCAACGCGGGCTTTGTTACCCGCAACGGCCGAAGCAATGCTGGTCAGCGGCGCCACGGTGGTGGCGACCAGGAGCCGGCCATCGGCTTGGCTTCCGGGCTGCGACTGCGACTGCGACTGAGACTGAGAGGCGCAGGCGGTCAGGCTCACGGTGGCCAGCGTCAGGGCAACAGCAATCGTGCCTGCTGTACGTCGAGTCGAAGTCACGCGTCAAATCTAAAGCCAGTTCGGTCTTTCCGCAAAAGATTCGCAACAAGGCCGGTGGGCCGGGGGCTAGGGCTAGGGTGATGCTCATGACTGAGACCACGACGCCTGCCGCTGAACCCGCCCCTGAGCCCACTCCGGAGGAGCTAGAGGCCCAGATCACGGCGGCCCGCGAGCGCTTGGCCGAAAGCGTGGACAGCCTGGCCGATGCAGCCAACCCGATGGCCTTGGCCGAGTCCGGCATCGCCAAAGTCAAGGAATGGTTTGTCGATCCCGAGACTGGTTTGCGTACTGATCGCGTGGCCAAGGTCGCCGGGGCTGTTGTGGGCTTTGTCTTACTTCGCGGAATCGTTCGTCGCGGAAGTTAGTTTTCTGCGGCGCACTAGACCAAGATGAGTGCGTGGCCGGTCCTGAACCTCTCGATATGTTGCGCGCATTGCCGCGCATTCGTCGTGACCCGTTGGAGTTCCTCACTCACGCAGCACAAACGTACGGCGACGTGGTGGAGTTTCCTATCCCCGGCCAAAGAGTGTTTTTCGCAAACCACCCCGATGCAGTCAAGCAGGTGTTACAAACCGAACACCGAACGCACGATCGTGCCACGGTTCAATATCAATCCCTGTCGTTAGTTACGGGTAACGGCTTATTGACCAGTGACGGCGAACTATGGCGCAAAGAGCGTCGCCTGATGCAACCGGCTTTTCATCGAGCGGTACTTGATCAATTTGTTGAGCACGTTGACATCGCGGTTGACCGGCTGTTGGCCTCATGGGCTCGCAAACGTGACGGCGATGTGGTCGATGTTGACGACGCCATGATGCGCACGGCCCTGGAGGCCGTCGGGCGGTCGTTGTTTAGTCACGATTTGAGCGGTGAGGCCGGTGAACTGGTTCAAGCTGTGCTCAAGGCCCTCGATGTGGTGGTGGCTCGGGCCCGATCCCCCCTCGCGGCCCCCTTGAGCTGGCCCACGCTGGGCAACGTTGCACTGCGGAACAGCTTGCGCACGCTGGATCGCACGGTCGAGGTGATGGTGGGGGCTCGACGTGAAGCCTTGCGTCGTGGTGCTGGCCCCGAGACTCCAGACCTCTTGGCGATGCTCATGGCCAGCGAAGGATTTGACGATCGGCAGTTACGCGACGAGATCGTGACGTTGATTGTGGCCGGTCATGAAACCGTCGCAACGTCATTGACGTGGACCTGGCACTTACTCGGACAAAACCGGGAGGTGCGCGACAAGCTGATTGCTGAAGTGGATGACGTCTTGAAGGGCGAGCGTCCTCGGTTTGAACACCTCTCGCAGTTGACCTATACCCGACAAGTCGTTGATGAGTCGTTGCGCTTGTACCCACCGGCGTGGGTGATCTCGCGACGCGCACTCATCGATGGGGACGTGATGGGTGTTGAAGTCCCGGCCGGTTCGTACGTTTTTGTGAGTCCCTATGTTTTGCACCGCACCAAGGATTACTGGCCCGAACCGCAAACATTCAACCCGGAACGATTCGCTGCTGGCGCCGGCGAACAAAATTCCCGGTTTACCTACATCCCGTTTGGGGCCGGACCCAATCTATGTATAGGCAGAGATTTGGCCTTAATGGAAGCGGTGCTTGTGGTGGCCGCAGTAGCATCCACCTGCACGCTGGATCCAGTCATTGGCCATCAGGTCACGCTTGATCCGCTGGTCACGATTCGGCCCCATGGTGGACTACCGATGGTGCTGAAGAAGAGGTTCTGATGATTTTGCTCACTGGCGCAGGCGGCCGCACGGGAAAGGCCCTCGTGCGAGCCCTGGTTGCTCGCGGTGCCGACGTGCGAGCCTTCATTCGCAACCCCGAGCAGGCCGACGACCTCTTGGCACTTGGAGTGTCCGAGGTTGCTGTGGGCGACATGACAGATGCCGATTCGATCAACCGAGCGGTAGCCGGCACTGATGTCGTATTGCATGTGGGACCACCGATGCATCCGCAAGAGTTGGAAATCACCCAGACCTTTGTTGATGCCGCGAAGGCCAATGGCGCAAGCCGCTTCATCTACTACTCGGTGATGTATCCCATCCTTCGCGATGTGCGCCACCACTCACTCAAGCTCGATGCCACCGAGATGATCATCAACTCGGGTGTGACGTATTCGATTATTGAACCGTGCCGTTACATGCAACACCTTGATGTCATTTGGCCCACGGTCCTGGAAACAGGAATTCACTCCATGCCGTTTAACACCGACGTGCAGTTCGCGGTGGTGGACCTAGAGGACTTAGCCGCCGCTACGGCCATGGTCGCGACCCAACCCGGCCATGAATTTGCCACCTACGAGTTGGCTGGTCCGCAAAACCTCAGCCAATCCGATATGGCCGCGATCATCAGCAAGGTATTGGGCCGCCCGATTACAGCAGAAGCCTTGTCGCTCGACGTGATGGCTGCGCGGGCGGCGGAAAAGGGCGCTAGTGAAGATCGCGTCCATCAGATGCGCATCATGAATGGTCACTACGACCACAACGGTTTTCGGGGCAACCCCAATGTCTTGCAGTGGCTGTTGGGTCGGCCGGCGACCAAGTACAAAGACTTCGTGATTCGGTTGGCAGCGTCTTAATTCTGGCAGCGTCTTAAACCTGCCCGCTTCTTAGAGTTGCTGGACGATCACATCAAGTGTGAGACCGGAGTCATCACTTTCCACGTACCACCCAGCCTTGACCAGTGCGCTGGCTAACGCTTCGACACTGTTAGGGCTTGATCGTTGTTTGAGCAAACCCGCCACGATGCGTCCCTTGGTGGCCTTATTGAAGTGGCTCACGATGGTGCGCTTGCCGGGGGCGCTTTCGTGCAGGACTCGCACCGCCACCGTCTTCTTTGCCAGAGCCCCGGTGGGCTTCCACAACGCGGCGTAGGGGCCGGCTCGAAAATCCAGCACTACGTGCGTATCCACTTCGCGCTCCATCGCCTCCAGCAGCGGTGCTTTCCATTGCGCGGCCAACGTTGCGAGCTTAGGCAACTTGGTAGACGGGGAGAGTCGATACGAGGGAATGCGGTCGTTGATGTGCACTGCTCCAAAGAGCGCACTGAAAATCAATAACTCGTTCTCGGCGCGGGCGGCAGCCGTCGTGGATAGCGAAGCGAGGTCGAGGGCTTCATAGAGCACGCCGCTATAGAGACTCCCAGCCGCGAGAGCGGGGGCAGTCAGTAACTGCGCGTTCTTTTCTACTTCGCTAGCAAGGCCAGGTGTCAGCCCCAGTGTGCTGACAGCTTTCGCGCGCGGACCTTGGCACAGTTTTGTCAAGGCAGTGATGAGTTCGCTGCGGGTAGCGGTGAGTTCAGGAAGTGACAGTGATGACAACTTCACGGCTGACCCACGCCTAGGGCTGGGTGCCTTGCCCTCAGAGGGTGGCAGCAAGATCTTCATGGTGCGCCGTCAGGGACTCGAACCCCGAACCCGCTGGTTAAGAGCCAGCTGCTCTGCCAATTGAGCTAACGGCGCGTTGAAGCAAAACGGACAGTATCAGGCACGAAGGACCGGTCCGAATACCGGTCCTTGTGACTAAGGCTGGGCTGAGTGACCGGATCCAACGCTCGTTAGCAGTGAGCGTTTCCCCAGTCCCGCGTGTACTTCAACCCGACAATGAAAAAGACCCAGGGGATCAACCCTGGATCTTTCTCTTTGGGGTGAGTGACGGGACTTGAACCCGCGGCATCCGCGACCACAACGCGGCGCTCTACCAGCTGAGCTACACCCACCGGGGGCGCTCATATTACCGGTCTAGTTGGATGGCTCGTGCAGCCGCCTTGGCAGCGTCACTGTCGGGCCCTGGTTGCGGCACCAGCATGGTGTTTCGGTAGTACCTGAGTTCGTCAATGCTGTCGATGATGTCAGCCAGCGCGCGGTGGTTGCCGAATTTGTCAGGGGTGTTGAAGTACACCCGTGGATGCCAGCGGCGGGCCAATTCCTTCAAGGTGCTGACGTCAACATTGCGGTAGTGGACCCATTGTTCAAGTTCGGACATATCGCGAGCCAGGAACGTGCGATCGGTGTGAACCGAGGATCCAGCCAGGGGAGCCTTGCGAGCTTCAGGAACGTGTTCGCGAATGTAGGCCAGAGCT
>JAPLBW010000186.1 GCA_026392555.1 Actinomycetota bacterium | reverse complement strand
CTTACGCCAGAACGATTGCTGAAGTGTGTTGGGCCGATGAGCCGTCCGCGGTTGTTGCTGGATTCCGGCCTTCAAAATCCTAAATGTGAAATATCGTGATCCGCCACTCAGCCATGTTTAGAATGTGAACCGTGAACATTCAACAAGGCGACGAAGATGATGACGTGATCACGGATCCGAAGCTCTTAGCTGAGTTGAGAATTTCGCGAAGTCAAATGGGTGAAGCAATCGTTTTGACCAAGGACGAAGCGTTGGAGCTACTTGGACAGGACCGAGATTCTGAGGAACTGGACGATTAGAGCTTGCGCAGGACGCTGACGACGCGGCCCATGATCGAGGCCTCATCGCCCAGGATGGGGCTGAAATCGGGGTTGTGGGGCATCAGCCACACATGGCCATCAGCCCGCTTAAAGGTCTTGACGGTGGCTTCACCATCGAGCAGCGCGGCCACGATGTCGCCGTTGTCAGCCACTGGTTGTTGACGCACCACAACCCAGTCGCCATCACAAATCGCCGCATCAATCATGGAGTCACCAACAACCTTGAGCAAGAACAGTTCGCCTTCACCTACGAGTTGGCGGGGCAGAGCAAAGACATCCTCAACGACTTGTTCGGCCAACATGGGACCACCGGCAGCAATGCGTCCCACCACGGGAACCATCGCAGCAGTGGTTTGTTCGTTCTCACCCAGCTTGAAAACTTGAGCATCGCTGGACTTGGCGCGCGCTGACTTCTTGGCGGGCTTTGAGGCGACCGTGCCTTCGGGCAAGCGCACTTCGATCGCGCGAGGAGTGTTGGCATCGCGACGCAAGAAACCTTTGGCTTCCAACGTGCGCAGCTGATGCGAAACGCTCGAAGGAGAGGCAAGACCCACGGCCTCACCGATCTCGCGCATGCTCGGGGGATAGCCACGCCGCTCGATGGCGTCCTTGATGACCTCAAGCACCTTGCGTTGGCGCGGGGTCAAACCAGCGTCGTCAGCGGGTCCATCGGGAAGTTCACGCACTTCGTTGGTGGAACCGGGGGTAGTGCTGGTCATGAGGACTCCATGGGTTAGGCGATGGGTCAGGCGATGGGTCAGGCGGCTGGGTCGATCGGACCGCGGTGCAACCATAGCCTGATTCGAACGCCTGATCCAAACATATGTTCGAAAAAGTGCGGCGTGTCGGGGGCAATGTGAGGCGGGGTGTCAGTCCGGTGGTGTACACATCGTACAGGCGTTCGATTCGAACACCCGTACTAGTCACAGGAGTAACCATGGCCACCTACACCTACAGCCCAGCCCTGACAGGGACTGCTACCGGCTGGAGTTCAGGCACTACGCAGCTTCGACCCCTGCGCAGCACCCGCCCAAGCTCCGGTCCAGGTTCAGCCCCACGGCTGACCAGGCGTGGACGTGTCGCTTTGGTGGTCGTGGTTCTCGTGGCCGCACTGAGTGCCTTGATCGGGGCGGCTGGCTCAGTCCAGGCCACTGCCCCCGGTCAAGGACCAGCGGTTGAGCGCGTGGTTGTTCAGCCCGGCGAGAGCTTGTGGCAGTTGGCTTCGTCCGCGAGGCCGTGGCTCGGATTCGTGAACTCAATGGATTGTCCAGCCGTAGCGTGATCACGCCCGGCCAAGTAGTGCTCGTTCCGGCTCGCTAGAGCGGCTGTGGCCCGCGACACACGGATAGTTCCAAGGTGCTTGCGTTGGTCTTACGTTAGGACTAAAGTACTATATGTAGTGGTTATACCAGTGCGGTAAGTCCACAGATTGTGGTTTTAGCCCACAGGTTGTATCCAGTTACACACAGGTTTTCCCCCGTTTTATCCACAGATTGACCCGAAATACCGTTTTTGTTCCCCCTTCTTCCCCCGCTGATTTACCCCACACCACGTCTGAAGGGAGTTTTGTCGTGCACTGTCCTTATTGCCGTAACGAAGACTCTCGAGTGGTGGATTCACGCACAGCTGACGATGGCGCTGCTATTCGTCGTCGTCGTCAATGCCAGGCGTGTAACAAGCGATTCACCACTGTCGAAAACGCCATGTTGATGGTCGTCAAGCGCAGTGGAGTCACCGAGGCGTTCTCGCGCACCAAAGTTGTTTCTGGTGTGCGCAAGGCGTGCCAAGGCCGTCCCGTTACTGAAGACGACCTGGCTTTGCTCGGACAAAAAGTTGATGAAGCAGTACGCGCATTGGGTGTAGCAGAAATTGATGCACACGATGTGGGTATGGCCACGCTTGAACCACTTCGCCAGCTCGATGAAGTGGCGTACATGAGATTCGCTTCGGTGTATCGCTCGTTTGATTCGCTTGAAGACTTTGAAACAGAAATCACTTTGCTTCGTGCCGAGCACGACGCAGCAACACCAGAATCAGCCACGCACGTGGGACACAAGTAACACAGGTCCAGAGAGGACACCCAACATGACAGAGACGGTCAACAGTTCTGCTTCCGGTAACGGCGCTGCAGGCGAAGCCAAGAAAGACAACCCTGTAGTAGTGCGATCTGGTTTGACCATGACGCGACTGTTCACCACTGAGGGCGTACACCCGTACGACCAGGTCAAGTGGGAACTGCGCGATGTCATTCAGCAAAACTGGAAGACCGGTGAAACCGTCTTCGAGCAGCGCGGGGTGGAGTTCCCTGACTTCTGGTCAGTCAACGCTTCAACCATCGTGACTACCAAGTACTTCCG
>JAPLBW010000095.1 GCA_026392555.1 Actinomycetota bacterium | reverse complement strand
ACCTAGCAATTTCGGTGGGTATGCCATCCCTCATAGTTCCATGATCAGGCAAACCAACGACGAACGACCCGCCCCAGATAAGCGCTAGTGCACATGAACAACGTCCCCTGCGCCAACGGTGACAACGACTCCACCGGCTCCCTGAACTACCAGCCTGCCGTATGGATCCAGATCAACAGCCAATCCGCTCAGTGTCTGGCCCGACGGCAAGTGAACAGCTACCTCGCGCCCAACGGTCGAACTCAACGCTCGATATTCGTCCAGCACATCCGATGGCCACGACCCTTTCTCTTCGATTGGTCCCACGAGTTCACCTAGGTGCCCAAGGATTGATAGCAACAACTGCGGATGATCAAACCCGGCGACGCCTTCCATCGCCAATGACGTCGCAGTGGCGATAGGCCGCTGCTCGTGCGTCATCGAGGTATTGATCCCGACACCAATCACCACACAATCGGAGTTCACCAGCTGGACCAGGACGCCGGCAATTTTCGCGTCGTTGACCAAGACGTCGTTGGGCCACTTCACCGAAGAGGCAAGACCACAGTCTTGGTTAAGCGTTCGAGCAATGGCCACTGCCGACAACAAGGGCACGACTCCGACATCGGCGACGGGACGCTTGGTTCGCAACAAAGCTGAAAACCACAGGCCAGCGCCCGGTGGGCTAGTCCAGGTTCGATCAAGGCGGCCCCGGCCAGAAGTTTGCTCGGTGGCGACCAGGACAACCCCGGAGTCGCCACCAGCACTGACGACCACGGCATCTTGCGTCGACGGCGTGCTCGTCACGGCTTCTAGCCGGCGCCACGGGATGGGTAAGGGCAACTCGTGCCACGGCTTCACTGCATCGACGTCCACGTGGCTAGGCTACGGAGGTACCGATTCGCGTGCTTGGAGGACTCATGGCGGCAGGGCTGGATCAATCTGGATCCCCCGTAGATATTCACACCACAGCGGGAAAAATCGCCGATCTGGAGGGTCGCCGCTACCAAGCCACCCACGCCGGTTCGGAGGTGGCGATCGAGAAGCAGCACGCCCGTGGCAAGAAGACAGCGCGCGAGCGCATCGCTCTCTTGTTGGACGAAGGCTCCTTCGTTGAATTCGATGAGTTGGCCCGCCACCGCTCCATCAACTTCGGCCAGGAAAAGAACCGTCCTTACGGTGATGGTGTCGTGACTGGATACGGAACGGTTGACGGTCGCCCCGTAGCGGTTTTTTCCCAAGACTTCACTATCTTTGGTGGATCATTGGGTGAAGTTTTTGGCGAGAAGATCGTCAAGGTCATGGACTTCGCGCTCAAGACTGGCTGCCCGATGATTGGCATCAACGACTCCGGTGGCGCACGCATTCAAGAAGGTGTGGTTGCCCTCGGTTTGTATGCCGAAATTTTCAAACGCAATGTGCATGCTTCCGGAGTAATCCCCCAGATCTCGCTGATCCTAGGTCCGTGCGCTGGTGGCGCCGTGTACTCTCCCGCGATCACCGACTTCACCGTGATGGTTGATCAAACCTCACACATGTTCATCACCGGGCCCGACGTCATTAAGACGGTTACCGGCGAAGACGTGCAGATGGAAGAACTTGGCGGGGCTCGCACTCATAACACCAAGTCGGGCAACGCCCACTACTGCGCAACCGACGAAGAAGACGCGATTGACTACGTCAAGGGTTTGCTGGCTCACCTGCCATCCAACAACCTGTCCGACGCCCCCTCCTACCCGCAGGAATCGGACTTAGGAATCAGCGACATCGACCGTGAACTGGACACGCTGATTCCCGATTCAGCCAACCAGCCCTATGACATTCGTACCGTCATTGAGCATGTGGTGGACGACGGCGACTTCCTAGAAGTCCAAGCTCTCTTCGCTCCCAACATCGTGATCGGCTTTGGCCGAGTCGAGGGATACGTCGTGGGTGTCGTTGCCAACCAGCCGATGCAATTTGCAGGTTGCCTCGACATTGATGCTTCTGAAAAAGCGGCACGATTTGTGCGCACCTGCGATGCCTTCAATGTTCCCGTTGTCACCTTCGTTGATGTGCCCGGTTTCTTGCCAGGTGCTGATCAAGAGTGGAACGGCATCATTCGTCGAGGTGCCAAGTTGATCTATGCCTACGCCGAAGCCACCGTTCCGTTGGTCACCGTAATCACGCGCAAGGCGTACGGCGGCGCTTACGACGTGATGGGCTCGAAGCACTTAGGTGCCGACATCAACCTTGCATGGCCGACTGCACAAATTGCCGTGATGGGTGCCCAAGGCGCCGTCAACATCTTGTATCGCAAGGAACTCGCTGATGCTTCAGACCCAGCCGCCAAGCGGGTTGAACTTCAATCGGATTACGAAGATGCTTTGTGCAATCCCTACGTGGCCTGTGAGCGTGGGTACGTGGACGAAGTCATCGTGCCGTCAGAAACTCGAGCGCGCGTAACAACTGCACTTCGCGCGCTTCGCAGCAAGCGGGCCTCGCTGCCACCACGCAAGCACGGAAACATCCCGCTGTAATGAGTGAACCGGTTCTTCGCGTCATCGCCGGCAATCCCTCTCCGGAGGAACTCGCTGCTGTGCTTGCTGCGGTTCTGCGGCCGCAAGCAAGCGTGGCCGAACCCGAACGCACGTCCCAGTGGAATGACCGCAGCCACGCTTTGCGCTCTCCCCTGACACCCGGGCCCCATGCTTGGCGGGCTAGCGCGCGCCGCTCATGAAACGCATCATCTTGGCTTCAGCTTCGCCGGCGCGCTCGCGCTTGTTGAGTAACGCCGGAATCCCACACTCCACACTGGTCAGTGGCGTCAACGAAACAGCTCACACGATTGCCCTGGGGCCCGATGCCACCCCGATCGAGATTGCCTTGGCTTTGTCGCAAGCAAAAGCGCAGGCCGTGGCAGCACAGCTAGACCCGTCCGATGAACGTCGCACCTACGTGATCGGGTGTGACAGTTTGCTCCAAATCAATGGCCAGGCATTAGGAAAGCCACTTGACCTAGAAGATGCAGCGCGACGCTGGCAGTTCATGCGTGGCAACACCGGGTTCTTACATACCGGTCACACCATCATCGATGTGCAGGGCCAAATGTGGGTGCATGAGGTGGCCTCGACAACCATCTACTTTGGAATGCCAGACGATGACGAAGTCTTGGCGTACCTGGCCACTGGCGAACCGCTCAATGTTGCCGGTGCATTCACCCTGGATGGCCTCAGCGCTCCGTTTGTGAGCCGCATTGATGGCGACCCGTCCAATGTGATCGGCCTCTCGCTTCCCCTGGTACGCACGTTGCTGCGCCAGCTCGGCGTGCGCTGGACTGATCTGTGGACCCAGGCCACCCCCTGATCACACCCTTTGTGACCTGCCCCCGAGGGTCTGACGCTTTGTTACTGGCCGGTTGCCTAGACTAAAGCGGCTCTGTGCAATGCAAGGCTCCACAATCGAAGGGTTCGACCGTGCGCAAGGTTCTCATTGCTAACCGTGGCGAAATCGCTATCCGAGTAGCGCGTGCCTGTCGCGACGCTGGCCTGGCCAGTGTGGCTGTTTACGCCGATCCCGATCGCGATGCCCAGCACGTCAAGGCAGCCGACGAGGCGTACGCACTGAACGGAACTACGGCGGCACAGACATACCTCGTCATTGAGAAGTTGCTCGATGTGGCTAAGGCCAGCGGCGCCGATGCTGTTCACCCGGGCTATGGATTTCTCAGTGAGAACGCAGCTTTCGCTCAAGCAGTGATCGATGCAGGCCTAACGTGGATCGGTCCTCCCCCCGCTGCCATTGATGGCTTGGGTGACAAGGTCAAGGCGCGCCACATTGCGCAACGGGCCGGTGCCCCGCTGGTCGCAGGTACGCCAGGCCCTGTTGAGAACGCTGACGAAGTCGTGGCCTTTGCCAACGAACATGGCTTGCCTATTGCCATTAAAGCTGCCTTTGGTGGCGGTGGACGCGGCCTAAAAGTCGCGCGAACCATTGAAGAAATTCCGGAATTGTTCGAATCCGCGGTCCGCGAGGCCGTCGCAGCCTT
>JAPLBW010000074.1:1882-2264 GCA_026392555.1 Actinomycetota bacterium | reverse complement strand
GGTGCCAGCATCCATAGGCGCTGGCTTCACCTCGTAGGAAACAGCGAAATCTTCGGTGGTTTCCCCGAATGCATGGCCGGCTTTGAAGGCCGCCAAGTTGGCCGCCAAAATGTCCGGCTTCTTGCCAAATTTTTGGTTCAGGAACTTTACGGTTCCCTCGGTTGGACGATTATAGAGCCAGCACAACAGACCCAGCGCGAACATGTTCTTGCTGCGTTCGGCATCCTTTTTTGAAATATCAAAGCCTTTGAGCGCTTCGACCGTCATGGACGTCAAAGCGATCGGATGAACGTGGAAGCTGTCGAGTGAACCATCTTCAACCGGGTTGGATTCGTAGCCGACTTTTTGCAAAGCACGCTTGGTGAACTCATCGGTGTTGACG
>JAPLBW010000074.1:0-1868 GCA_026392555.1 Actinomycetota bacterium | reverse complement strand
TCGCCTGGCGTCATGATGTCGCGACTGGCGAAGTGGAGGTGGAAGCTCGAAACGCCCGCCAGGGTTCCGGCAGGTGCGCGGAGCTCGGCGGGGAAGTTGGGTAACGTGGAAAGGTCGTTACCAAAGGTGGCGGTTTCTGAGGTGAATCGGTCACCCGTAAGTTGCATTCCATCGCCGGAGTCGCCGGCAAATCGGATGATGACGCGATCGAGGGGCACGACCTGCTTGGTCACTGAGCCGTCCTTGTCTTAAGTGTCAATTTGAACCGCTTTGACCCTACCGGAGCGTAAGTTAGGACTGCTGACCGAGGAAGCCATCGAAAGGAGCCACTGTGATGCAGGACACAACCCCTGTTGCTGTTGTGGTTGATGGGCAACCAGTGCACCTGTGGGCCGTGGAAGCGGGCTTGGCGTGCTGTGGGGTGGAGTATGCGGCCGCGACGACGCTGGTCAGCCAGTTGCAAGCTCAGACTTCGATTGACCTTGATGCGTTTGCCGTCAGTGACAGTGACAGTGCCAGTGCGAACGTCTTGGTGGTGTCGGGCACCGTGACCACTGCCCTAGCGCCGTACGTCGTGGCTTTGTATCAGCGCATGGGCCCTGGAGCGCGAGTGATCTCCTTTGGGGCCTGCGCTGCCACGGGTGGACCGTACTGGGATTCCTATGCCGTTGTGGACGGAGTCGATCGCCTCGTTCCCGTTGACGTGTATGTACCGGGGTGTCCACCGAGTCCTGAAGCGTTGATCGACGGATTGCGCACGTTGTTGCTGGACGTTCGCGCATGACGATGAACGCATGGATCGCTTCTCTTGATGCCGTTGCCGCGAGCGACACTGTCGGCCTTGAGTTGTACGACATTGACGTTTCGCGCTGGTTCGATGCGTTGCAGGCGTTGAAGGTCGAGCACAACTTCGTGCGCCTTGAATTCATCACCGGCGTTGATCGGGGCGAGGGGGAGTGTGAGGTGGTTGCGCTGCTGAGTGATGCGAACGCGCGAACCATTGCCGTGCGTGCTCGAGTGAGCAGTGGTCAGGTAGTGGGCTCGTTGATCGATACCTTCCCTGGTGCGGCCTGGCATGAGCGTGAATTAGCGGAAATGTTTGGCATTGAGCTTTCTTCTGGGCCGGCCGAGCACTTGCTGTTGGCGCAGGATGGGCCCGAACACCCGCTGTTGAAGTCCTTTTCCCTCATCGCGGAACCCAGGGCACGTTGATGAATAGCCAGCCCCGGCGTGGATCGATCGCCCTCAGCCCGCCCGATTGCACCTCGTGCATGTTGTGTGTGAAGGAATGCCCAGACAAGTGCATACACATCGAGTCGCATCCGGTCGTGCAGGAAACGGGCGGTGCCCGACCGGTCACCGTGCAACTCCTCGACCGATTCGCTATTGATTTTGGTCTGTGCATGTATTGCGGGATATGCATTGATGTGTGCCCGTTTGATGCGTTGGCCTGGGTGGGTCAACCCACTTCCAGCGCTGCGACGGGAAGTGGTTCCCTGGTGCACGAGATGGATCAACTTGCTGCCGAGTGGAACTCGTCGGATGATTGATATCGCACTACGTGGGCGAAACGAGGTGAGCTGACATGCACTACAACCGATTGAAAACAGCGATCTTGCTGGTTGCCCTCAGTGGGCTTCTTCTGGTGATTGGATCGGTGCTCGGCGGTACCACGGGGTTGTTCATCGGGTTGTTCATCGCGCTGGGCACGAATGGTTACGCCTACTTCAATAGCGACAAGCTCGCCCTGAAGTCGATGCGGGCTTATGCGGTAACGGAAAATGATCAGCCCGCGATGTACCGGATCGTGCGCGAACTTTCGATGCAAGCCGGCCAGCCCATGCCCCGGCTTTATATGTCACCGACGC
>JAPLBW010000204.1 GCA_026392555.1 Actinomycetota bacterium | reverse complement strand
GAACGGCTGGACATGAAGCCGGCGAAGCGTCCTTACTTGATGTGGTGCAAGGCGCCATCGAGATTGGCGTCACTCACGTTTCGGCGTACGCCTTTTCCACCGAGAACTGGAAGCGATCACCCGATGAGGTCCGCTTCTTGATGGGCTTCAATCGTGATGTCATTCGTCGTCGTCGCGACGAAATGGACGCCATGGGTGTGCGCGTGCGGTGGGCAGGTCGGCGCCCGAAGTTGTGGAAGTCGGTCATTGATGAACTCGAATCTGCCGAGCGTATGACGGCAAAAAACGACGTCTTGACCCTGACGATGTGTGTGAACTACGGCGGACGGGCCGAAATTGCGGACGCCGCGGCCGCCCTAGCCGCCGACGTTAAGGCAGGTCGTCTCGACCCCAAGCGTGTGGATCAGCGCACCTTCGCCAAATACTTGGACGAGCCAGATATGCCCGATGTTGATCTGTTTTTGCGCACCTCCGGTGAGCAGCGCATCAGCAACTTCCTCCTGTGGCAAAGCGCGTACGCAGAATTTGTCTTTCTTGATGAACTGTGGCCCGATGTGGATCGCCGACACCTGTGGCGTGCGGTGGAGCAGTACGCATCGCGCGATCGCCGTTATGGTGGGGCTATTACACATCAGACGGCAGAACCTGAGGGCTAAGGAACTGCTGGTCACGTGCCGATAAGGAAGCCATGAGTCAGTCCGCAAGTACCAAGGAAAAAAGCGGTCTGGGTCCAGTTGAGTTCATCATCGCTGGACTCGTTGTCCTCTTAGTAGCGCAGCGTTGGATCGTGCAGTGGCTCGATGATCCCGCGATTTCTAATTTTGCAACGATCTTCGTTTCCATCGTCCTCCAAGCTTTACCCTTTTTGGTTTTTGGTGTGATCTTGTCCGCATGCGTTGCGGCCTTTGTTCCGCCATCCTTTTTCGCCAAAGCGCTGCCGAAGCGGTCGGGAGCGGCTGTGCCGATCGCGGCCGGCGCGGGTGCATTCCTTCCAGGATGCGAATGTGCATCCGTGCCGCTGGCGGGTGGATTGATGGCTCGCGGCGTCGCGCCAGCGGCCGCCTTGGCGTTCCTCCTCAGCGCTCCTGCCATTAACCCCATCGTGTTGGCTTCAACGGCTGTGGCATTTCCCAACGAACCTCAAATGGTGATCGGCCGATTCATCGCTTCGCTGGGTGTAGCCCTTGTTATCGGCTGGTTGTGGTCCTGGCGTGGCAAGGGGGAGTGGATTAAGCCACTAGTGCGTCCACATACGGACGGCTTATCCAAGTGGAGCGTTTTTCGTGTGAGCGCTCAGCACGACTTGCTGCACGCCGGTGGATTCCTCGTTATTGGCGGCTTGGCTGCTGCGGTGTTGAACACCATTGTGCCGCGTGAATGGCTCGATTCAGTGGCCGACGAACCGATACTTTCTATCCTCGCACTTGCAGTACTGGCCGTGATCTTGGCGATTTGTTCCGAAGCCGATGCCTTTGTTGCTGCCAGCCTGACGCAGTTCTCGCTGACGTCACGCTTGGTCTTCTTGGTTGTTGGTCCAATGGTTGATGTCAAGCTGATATCACTTCAAGTAGGAATTTTCGGTCGACGTTTTGCTTCACGGTTTGCACCGGCAACATTTGTCACTGCGGTGGTTTTGGCATCGCTGGTTGGGTGGTGGTTGTTGTGAGACGTGAAGCCCAGGCAGTCATCCTTGCCCTGCTGGGCGGGGCCATGATTCGTATCAGCGTGGATGGTTCGTACCTGCGCTATCTCAAGCCCGGCATGTTTATTTTCGTTCTAGCATCAGGTGTCTTTCTCCTGGTCTTAGGCATTATCGGCGCGTGGAGTGATGGCCTCATTAAGCGTGGAGGTGCGGAAACAGCCGATGCAAGTCACGACCACGACCATGACCATGACCATGATGGCGGGGAGAGCGTCATTGACGATGGCCACGGACACGGTCCGGGCGGGCCAAGGGTTGCTTGGTTGATGTTGTTGCCAGTGATATCGATCATCATCATTGCGCCGCCAGCTTTGGGAGCGTATGCGGTGGAGCGTGGCACGACGGCGGCAGAGCCGGCAGAGGCTATTGCACCACTGCCCGAGGGTGGAATTTCCGAAATCCCGGTGGCTGACTTTGTGACGAGGG
>JAPLBW010000108.1 GCA_026392555.1 Actinomycetota bacterium | reverse complement strand
GGAGCACCAAAGCGGCGCTAAAGAGCACCCACGCGGTATCGCCAGCATTGATTTCCATCGAGACCTCCAGCACGTATGTTCAGCCCAGCGGTGGACTGTGGTTCATACCGTGCCTGAGGCGTATTGCGAAAACGAGCCGTCGATGTTTCGGCGGCGAAACAACGCCTGGAATAGTGTGAACAATGCGTTACACGCAGAAACAGGGGTAACACGACCTAAGGGGTCAAGAGCTCATCCACGAAGGTGACCACTTCGAAGGGGGCCAGGTCATCTGGGCCCTCGCCCAGTCCCACCAGCTTGACGGGCACTCCGAGTTCGCGCTGCACGGCGATGATGATGCCGCCCTTGGCGCTGCCATCGAGTTTGGTCAACACGATCCCGGTCAATGGAACGGCATCGGCGAACGTCTTAGCCTGAACCAGACCGTTCTGCCCAGTGGTGGCGTCAATGACTAAGAGCACTTCAGTCACGGGTGCCTTCTTTTCGATGACCCGCTGAATCTTGCTCAATTCATCCATCAGTCCAGTCTTGGTGTGCAGGCGACCCGCGGTATCCACAATGACGACATCGACATCGTTATCTACTCCTGCGGAGACTGCTTCAAAGGCAACACTGGCTGGATCAGCGCCTTCGGCGCCGCGAACCACTGGCACGCCAGCACGCTCGCCCCAGGTGACCAACTGCTCGGCAGCGGCAGCGCGAAAAGTATCCGCTGCGCCGAGCAAGACATCGTGATCCTCGGCTGCCAAAAGTCGAGCCAACTTGCCAGTCGTTGTGGTCTTTCCCGTGCCATTGACACCGACGACCAGCACGACAGCCGGAACATCGCCCGAACGCTCCACTGCCAACGATCGATCCAACCCGGGGTTAATGGCGTCAATCAAGACTCCCCTGACCACACCCTGCAAATCTGCTGGATCGCTGATGGCTCGTGATCGTGCAACCTCTTGAACGGCTTGAACAATCTCGAACGCCGACTCCACACCCACATCAGCCATGATCAACGTGTCCGTCAGGTCTTGCCAGATGTCATCGTCTAGTCGATCGCGACTAAATACGGCAAACAGTCCCCGTCCAAGCGCATTGTTTGATCCGCCCAGCCGCGAACGCAAGCGTTGCATGCGAGAAATCTCAGGCTCGGCAAGGACGGCTGGCTCGCTGGCAATCTGCGACTCCACGGCAAACACGTCAGAACCAGCCGCGACCTGCTCCACCGTGGTCGGCCCGGCCACTTGCGAACCGAAGGACGGCGCACCACCATCGCCTGATCCCGCACCCGGCACTGAAGGCAGTTCCTCGAGCTGATGTGTCGGCTCAATGGCATCGACATCCTTGGCCCGGCGTGAAACCAAGGCGAGCACCGCAGTGGCCGCAATGACCGCACTGAGGATGAGCAGCAACGTAGTGACGTCCATAACAGCCAATCTTGAGGAAGGAATTACAGGGAGCGACTACACACCGGCTGGAACCGCACGACCATCGGCTCGCGGCTCAGGCTCAATGCCTTCTTCACTCTCGCGTAGGCG
>JAPLBW010000175.1:6729-12075 GCA_026392555.1 Actinomycetota bacterium | reverse complement strand
TAGTAACAACCCACCATTGCCCGCACCGCACGCCCCTTTTCCATGCACCGCACTATCCAACGCGAGGTAAATTGCGCACAAAATGGTCACAAATGTCATCCGAATGGGCCGTTCTGTTCCTTTCAGGACCAACGGCTAGGTACAGTGATCCCCTATTCATCGCCCCCCTGGCTTAAGGATTGACTCACATGGCTTTGACCTTCGCTGCAGCGGTTTCCTCGCGCCCTTCACGCGCTGTGCGTGTGACACAAATTGTTGCGGCGGTGCTGGCCGTGGCCTTGTTCACCGTTGGGTGTTCGAGCAACAACGACGGTGCGGCTAGTTCTGGATCAAGTGGTTCAGGTAACGCTGCCGGGCTGGACGATGCCTCACCGGGTGTCACAGCCACCACCATCAAAATCGGTTACTACGTTAGCGACCTTGGCTCGGTGCGAGCGGGCTTAGGATTTAAGCAAGCCGACTACGGCGATGTGGCCAAAGAGATTCAGGCCTATGTTGCCTACGTCAACGCCAACGGTGGCATTGGTGGGCGCCAGATCATTCCCGTCATCAAGTCCTACACCGGAGGGCTAGACGCCCCCGAATATGCCGAATCATTTTGCAACGCATTTACCCTAGACGAACAAGTCTTCGCTGTGGTCTTTGAAGGACAGTTGCAAAACAATGTGCGACCGTGCTACGCGACGCGCAAAACCATCATGATTGACCAAGGTTTGCTGGCAAAGGACCAAACTGAATTTGAGCGCTTCGCCCCGTACTTGTGGTCACCGACATTTCCTGAATACGGCGGTTACCTCAAGGCTCAACTGCAAACCCTGCAAAGCCAAGGTTGGCTAACGGGCGCCAAGGGTGTTTCAATTTTCGGCATCGACAACGACGTAGCCCGTCGCCAAATTGACCAGAGTGTTATCCCCTTTCTGGCCTCAGTTGGCGTCACCAACACCCAGAAGTTCTTCATTGACACTGCAAACATTGGATCTCTCGGCGCTGGCTCATCGGCGGCACTGACTGGAACTGCCAACGCCGGCCTGGACCGCATCCTGGTCGTCGGTGGTGCGCGCATCTTGCCCATCGCAGTCACGACGTCGGAGGCAAACGACCTCGTTGGCGTGAAGTGGGCTATCTCAAGTTATGACAGTCCACTGTTCCTCCAGGACAACCCCACGACCGTCGTTGCTGCAACCCTGGATGGCATGATCGGTTTCGGCGCTTTGCCAGATGGTGACATCCGCGATGATCCGACCCTGCCGTTCCCCAACCCAGCCAATACTCAGGAAGTGCTGTGCAAGCAGATCGTGGACACCGCGGGCGTTGCACCCGTGTCGGGGTTTCGCACTGATTACAAGTCGGCCTTCATGCACTGCGATGGCACTTTCTTCCTCAAGGCTGTGATTGACCGGGCACCAAAGAACTTGACAGCCGGTGCCTTCCGTGACGCAGCCTTTGGTCTGGGTTCGACCTACCGCTCGTCGCAAACCTTCGGGTCGCTGATGAGTCCTGGCAAGTACTCACCGACAAACGTTGGGCGCGCGCTGTTCTTTGACACAACGTGTGACAACCCGATTACTAAGACCAAGGGTTGCTTCCGCTACCGCGGTGGAGACGTTCCGTTTAGTTAAAGCTTCTCGCTTGAGCCACTACCCAGTTGACCGGTTTATAACCAGTGAACTGGGTAGTGGTGTGATGGCGTGGAAAAAGCATTGTTGATCAAGACTGCAACAGCAACCAGGATTGCCATTCCTACAAAGATGGGTATGAGCACATACCAGTAGCCCAGGTTCGTTACGGCTGTACCGCCAATGACAGCAAATATCGCGGTAGCGCCTGCTGGTGGGTGGACTGCATGAAGGAACAGCATCACGATGATGGCCGTCGCCAGCCCAAGTGCGATGGCAAGGATTTGATGCTGTCCGACCAATTTGAATGCGGTTACTCCGCAGATCGCAGCGATGACATGGCCGCCTAGGACGTTACGAGGTTGTGCATATTCAGCGCGGGGAGCACCGAACAGCAACACGATTGTTGATCCGAATGAGGTGACGATAAACAGGTCCGTCGCCCAAGACCATTGCCAGTAGTAGTGCGGAAGCGCCAGCACTGCCACCGCAATCACCACTGCTATCCACGTGCGCGCCAAAATCCACGTCCGCGGTCGCTGCCGCTCCGGGGCGGGGCCTCCGCGCATGCGCTGGAAATAGCTCGGGGATTGGGGCGGGGAATCACTCACGCCGGCACATTACCGCGCCGGCCAGAGCCTCTCCCCCACCCGCGCGCTGGGCAAGCCGGGAAATTCAAGTACAGAGACTGGACAAGCAGGATCACAGTCAAGACTTAGGGCCGTTACCGCGGGCAACTACAGTGGGATGTATCCACCACTACCCCGAGGCGAGGAGCCCCCATGTCTGGCACCGATGAGCAAGTCCCCGCACCTGCGCCAGCTGAAGACGAGCTCAAACGCCGCTTTCGCGAAGCACTCGAGCGCAAGAACTCAGGGGGCGCGGCCGGCTCGCGTGGCGAGAACGGAACCGACACCGACAACGACACAGCTGGTCCCAAAGCCCACGATGGACGCAGCCCTGCCAAGTCCCAACGCACGTTCCGGCGCAAGAGCGGTGGCTAACTAACATGGTGTGCGGAAATAAATGAGGCGAAGGGGTGTGACAACAGTGCGCACGACTCGAACTGTGGCCGCCGCATCCATGGGTCTTGGGTGCCTGCTGGCGATGGGCGTTGGGTCGGCTGGTGCTACCTCGACAATTGCTTCCCTGGCTCCGTCGACTTACTCCGCCCAGACGGGGATCTTGGCCGGCAAGACGATCGGTATTGATCCCGGACACAACGGCGCCAACGGTTCGCACCCCTCCATCATTAGCCGAAAGGTCTGGGATGGACGCGAATACAAGGCGTGCAACACCACAGGAACATCAACTAACGCCGGATACAGCGAATCGCGCTTCAATTACAAAGTGGCGCAATACCTAGCAACGTATTTGCGCAGCCAAGGTGCACGCGTGGTGATGACGCGAGCAACCAATACCGGCGTGGGGCCATGCATTAATCGCCGAGCTGCCATCATCAATGCCGCACACGCCAACGTCGCCATCTCAATCCATGCTGATGGTGCACCTTCACGGGGCCGAGGTTTCGCCATTCTTGAACCGGTGGCCTCGGGTACTAACAACAAGGTCATCAAAGGATCCATCCGATGGGGATCGGTGTTGCGTCGCTCACTTTTGACCAACACCGAGATGCCCACCAGCACCTACGACGGCGTAAACGGCATCAAATTCCGACGCGACCTCGGCGCCTTGAACTTGACCAAGGTTCCCACGGTGCTCTTGGAAACCGGTAACATGCGCAACTCGCGCGATGCTCGACTACTGACGAGCCGAACCTTCCAAAAAAGGCTCGCGCTAGCAATTGACCGCGCGATCATCAAATACCTCAAGGGCTAAGACGTACTCGTCTTTGGCAACTTCCAACGACAAGATCCGCCAAAGTTTTAGGCCTGAACCAGCGGCGCCGGCATCAGCTTGGCCGTTACCAATCGCCACAAAGTTCCAACAATAAGAAGTGCCAAGGCAACATTGGCGAATACAAACAGCCCTACGGCCAGTGGCTGGATGTAGCCCGTCGGGCTTCCACCTTCGCGGATGACAAACACGATCGCATCGAAGGCCAATGCTGTAATTCCGAAGGAATAGGCCCAATAGCCCGCTCCGAATGGCTGCTTAGCCACCAGCGGGAAAGTACGGATAAGGAACAGCAACTGCAACAGGCCATAGCCCAGCAGTGCGTAGGCAAAAATTGTTGGCGCCTCGCCTTCGACTCCCCCGGTGACGAAGAGCAAACCAATCAGCCCAACCACCGGCGGGGCAAGCATGATTCCCAAGGTTGGGCGCAACGGTGTGGGCATGGCTGCATAAAAAGACATCCGGTGCGAAATCTGTGATTCCAGGGAAAGCCACGACAGCGCTCCAGCGCCAAGGAAGAGATAGCCAACGGTGGCGTAGCCAAAATATCCGGCCGCGAATGCACTGACGAAGTTTCCGGCAACGGTAGGCAAATACAGCGCTGGCGAAGCCACACCCAGTTCGCGATCGCCTTGCCACGATTTTCCGGTGAAGTAGACGCCATAAATAAGTTGAATTGCGGCGCCGATAACAAAGAGCCACACAGCAAAAGTGCGAGCATAGGGCGCGATAGCAATTCCAGCGAGCATGGTTGCCACACCACTTAAGCCGATGAAGCAACTTTGGATCGGATGCGCCAACTCAGCGCGAGCTTCCGCGCGAGCAAAGAGCCACTTGCCAATGTAGAGCAGGGCCAAAATTACCCACACCACAAAACCGGTGATCATCACGGTTTCGCCAACAACCTTGGGTAGGTCCCACGCTTTATGCGCCACCCGCCAGCAATCACCTAGCCCGACCAAGCCAAGAACCATGCCAAAAAACGATGCTGGGATTGGTGCGGGGTAACGCGACATCTAGATCTCCTTGAGTTGTCCTATGACCGCATTGGATATTTCCTCAAAATCGGTTCGAATGCTGACTACCGCGCCGGCAATAGTTGGTCCAAATCCCCGCTCGATGCGCGTGCCCGTCATGGGCATGCCCACGGTGAACCCATGCTGGGCCCACGGGAAGCGTCCACCGGCCTCGACTTTGACCCCACCAAAGCGGTGTGGCTCCGTGAAACTATTGGTCTCAATGATGTCAAACCACAACGGAGAAACCTGCTTGATGTAGTTGAAGTCATTGGCCATGCCCAGACCGGAATAGACCCGATCAAAGTGCAATACCTGACGTTGCGCAGGTGTGACGTCCGTGCGCGTGAGGTCAACATAGATTCCATCAGGGCGCTCTTCCATGTCGTGGATGTTGGTGGCCCACATTTCCAGTCCGCGCGCGAATGCTCGATCCAATGCCGCGCCCACTTTGGGAGCAATCCCAATGTTGCGGGTATTGAGCGGAGTCTTTTCTTTAAACAGTTCGCGCAAGTCGTGATCTGGAAGATTCTTAATCAGCTCGGGAATGAACTTTTGCCAATTTAAGAGCACCTGCTCGGATGTTAATCCTTCGCCGCCAGATTCCTTTGGCGAAGTAACGCGGACAAAGATGGAGACTGCACCCTCGAATTCGCCATCTTTTCCGTACAGCAATTCATCTTTTGTCCGGGCTTTAAAGAACGCCTCTGGCGTTTCCACATCGACGGCCGGGAAAGTTTGGCCCTCTTGGTAGACGTGGTGCAGATCAGCGTGACGCGATGCCATGACAGCTGGGCCGGTGTGACCGCGCGTCTCGTCCATCATGATCAGGTCATAGGTGGTCATTCCGGTGCCGA
>JAPLBW010000175.1:0-6722 GCA_026392555.1 Actinomycetota bacterium | reverse complement strand
GCTCTCGCTCTGATCGCGCTCAGACATCCGCTTTGCAACCTTGGGGCACCAAGGATCAATGGCCACTCGATCGCTTTCTTGGATGTTGCGCATAAACGGCGGAACCATCGGCGGGCCGTGACCGGTGGCAATGATCCAGATATCGGTAACGACCTTGTTGTCATTTCCATTGTCTTCCATCATCACGTGTAGCGGATTGCCGCACGTGTTGATCATCGAGCTCAAGTTGATGGTCGTTCGTCCGCCGGGGGTTTCTTCAATCGAACTGGCCTCAGCCATGATCTGCACGTAGTCGATAGTCAAACCGCGAGCCGCGGCCCGATCCTTGGCCTGCTGCAATCGCTCGGCTGAATACATTCTGAACAAGCCACGGGGGTATTCACCACTACCTGCGCCAACTACGGCATCTGCAATGTGACTGCGAAAGGGCTCGGGCCATAACCCGCGATCGGCGGAGTTCAGCCAATTGATGTAGTCCTGGTCATCGTCGGCCGGTCCAAATTGGCGCTCAGGTGAAAGGTTGACCTGGTGGTCAGGCCCACACTCGCCATAGGCAATACCGCCATTTTTGCGCACATCGTGCGACTCAATTTCATAGATCACGAAATCTCGGTCTGCCTTGTCAAGGATGTAAATCTCCAGCCAAGTTCCCGCAAAGCCTGCGCCAACGATGGCGACCGAGGGCTTCTTGCTCTCATAAAGAAGGTGGTGGCGGCGATCGGTTGAGTCTTCAACTTGATAGACAGACATCTTTGTATTCCTTTCGGACCAAGATTAGGCAGCCAAAACTAGAAGGCGTAGTGGCTAATCATAGTCAGCAGCCGATCACGTTGATCCGCCCTTTGCCATCGCGCTGATCCTCTGCGGCTGAAAACGCGCAGTCATCAATCTGGCCTAATTAAAGAAGGCGATGATCGCACCAGCAATCGTAAAGTTTTTCTACCCGCGAGCCAGGGCGGCACCGGCTCCCAGCGCTGCGAGCTTTGCTGCCGCCACGTCCCTATGCATGGGGGCCATCCCACAGTTGGTCGCGGCGATGATGTGCTCAACAGGAACATACTTCGAAGCCATCTCAATGGTCTGGGCGACTTGCTCGGGCGTCTCCACTTCGTCGCTACCGACGTCAATCACCCCGACCATGACGTCCTTACCGACGAGCAATGACATCAGCTCCGGCGGAACCTGGGAACGGAAGAACTCCACACTCACCTGATCAATCGAGCTGGCACTGATGGCGGGAAAAACCTCTTCGTACTGTCGCCACTCATCGCCGAGCGTTTGTTTCCACGTGGCATTGGCTTCAATTCCGTAGCCGTAACAGATATGGACGGCCGTCGTGCAAGTCAAACCGCGCGTTGCTCGCTCCAAAGCCTCAATTCCCCACTCAGCGACTTCACTGGTGTAAACGTTGAACGCAGGCTCGTCGAACTGGATGACATCAATACCGTCAGCCTCCAAGCCACGGGCTTCGGCATTTAACAGATCGGCGAAGGCCATCGCCATAGCCACGCGATCGCCGTAGTAGCGATCAGCGATGGTGTCGACGATGGTCATAGGGCCTGGCAGTGTGAACTTGGTGCGCCGGTCCGTGTGAGCGGCCATCGCGGTTGCCTCACGTTGATGCACACGCCCCTTGAGCATCAACGGTGCAACGACTTGGGGAACCTGAGCCTCGTAGCGGTTGTTCCGGATACCCATCGTCACTTTATTTTCCGTGTCGATGCCATCGACCTGTTCGAGGAATCCGTGCACGAAGTGCTGCCGGGCTTGCTCGCCGTCGCCGACGACGTCAATACCGGCATCCTCTTGCAGCTTGATCCACAAGAGCGTCGCATCGGTCTGGGCCTGCTCAAGTTCAACGCCATCAAGCCGCCAGGGCGCCCACAGTTTGTTCGCCTCAGCCAGCCAGCTGGGCTTGGGCAAACTGCCAGCGATCGCGCTGGGAAACAGGCGTGTCACTTCTGTCCTCTACTACCTCTCGTCGCGACTTCGCAGCGCTGGGCGCGAAGCACACAATGATATCGATGGTGGGGAGGGTGGGGCTCGAACCCACGACCGACGGATTATGAGTCCGCTGCTCTGACCGGCTGAGCTACCTCCCCCAGCGGGATTTGACCCTAGTGGTTGGTCAATGCAGGCCTGAAAGCCGGTTAACGAAGTGGGTTTTTCGGTGGCGAACCAAGCGCCAGCCAAGGATAATCTAAGGAACATAAACCCCTCTTATTTGGAGTATTCATGGCTGACCGCATTGTCGAGACTTTCAGTGTTGTTGTTAACAAGCCCGCCGACGAGGTTTTTGCCTTCATTAGCGATGTCAACAACCACGCGAAGTGGTCGGCTACTGCCTACCGAGTAGAAGAAGTCAGTGACCCCAGTTTTGCTGCTGGTTCGACGTTTGCTTCCTACGGTGTCTCCCGCGACAGCGATGACAAGCGCAACGAAGTCACTGTCCTCGCCAACGACGCCAACGAATTGTTCTCCCTGTCCAGCCTTGAAGACGGGGAGGAATACATCAACTCGTTCAGCCTCACCCCTGAGGGTGATGGCACCAAGGTGGACAAAGTTATTGACATGCCTAAGCCTGGTGGCCCCATGGGCATGATGTTTGCCGGTATCTTCAAGTCAGTGATCGCACCTCGCATCTCTGAAAGCATGGACAAGCTCAAGGAAGTCGTGGAGTCCTAATGACGCAAACAACCTCTTCAACGCAGCTGGACATCGCAGGTATCGCTGCTGTGTTGAAGGGGAAGATTCGTGGACAGGCTGTTGCTGTCACGCTCTTCCGTGACGAAATCCACCCGGCCTACACCTCGAGTGAGCGAGTAGATGCGTGCGCGATCTTGCGCATTGCCCGCGACGAGGACCGACCGGTTCACATGAACAGCGAAAACCACGACTGCTCGCACGGATCATTCCTGACCGGCTTTGACGATGGCAACGAATTGATTGCTTCCGGACGCCTGTTGCCTGTCTTCATCCCGGCCTACACCGATCATGCAGGCTTGGCAGTCAACAGTGGCAAGTTCCGTCTGCCCACTGGTTCGATGAAGGGCTTGGGGGCGGCTCCATTGGAGAAGGTTCCCGCCGGCGCAGAGATCGAGTGGATCGTCGTGGTATGCGAGCCAGTTATTGCCGGGCAAATTGCGGCCGCACGGGCCGTGGAAGATGGGGTGCAACCTAGCGCTGCTGCGGGATCATCGTTTTGCACCGATGCCTTCGTCACTCCGTTTTTTGAGGAGAACGTCATCTTGACCACCGGCGACTTTGGTGGCCGCATGAACAACAAGCTCAAGCCCACCGAAATGTTTGTCATAGTTCCAACGCGCTGGGCCAACAACCTCATCTCCATCCTGGGTGCTACCCCCGACGTGAAGGGCTTGTACGAAGCCACGCGCACCGAAGAATCCAGCTACTGGGATCGCAAGAAAGAGCGCGAAGCCAAAGCCGATGCCCGCGAAGCCGCGTACGCAGCCGGTCAAACCTCCAGCGGCGACGAAGCCGCAGCCAAGGCTGGCCTAAAGGTCTCCATGGACTGGGACGAAGACGCGGTTGCCATGATTGCCAAGGCGCCCAAGTTCGTTCGCAAGTTCGCGGTGGGCAACATGGAGGACTTTGCTGCACAAAATGGTTACGACCGCATCACCGGCGAAGTCGTCAAGGAACAGATGGCCCAGGCTGGTGTCAGTGGCATGGATGGAGCCGACGGCGAAGGCGGCAGCAAGAACCCACTCAAGAAACTATTTGGTCGCAAGAAAAAGGACTAACTCCAAGGCCTTCAACAAGAGCCCAATCCCTACGAGGGGTTGGGCTCTTTTTCGCGTGGGGTTGGTGGAAGTTTAAGCAGTTGTGGGCGAAGGCCCAGCAATCCGGCGACGATCACGATCGCGACACCAACGAGCACCGGCCAGGACATGCCCTTCTCATCGTTGGCCGCCCAGATGATTCCCGCACACAGCGCGACGACGCTAAACGCATTCACGATCGTGGTAAATCCGTGCATGACTTGTTGTTTGGTTTTGAGCAAGATGTCCAGGAAGAACAAGGTCATAAAGACGGTCACCAAGGAAAAGAAGACAACAGGTTGATTTAAGGCTTGATAAATCACCACACCCGCCGCTAAACCAAGGACGGCCTGGATGGGTGGTGTCGGCAGGCCCAGCAGGTACGCGATCGGGAACAAGGTGGCGATGGCCAAGGTTGCTGGCCATGTCCACGCGGTGTTGCCCACGGCTGCCAAAACTTGGAATGCCAGCCCGTAGACGATCATTGAGCTAAACAGCAAGTCCAATAGCGATGGCGGCACTGCGGTCAGATACCAACGATCCAACGTATTCTGAGCGCTTTCACACACACTCGCCACGATGAACAACCCCGCCGATACGTACAGCAGTTCCGGCTTATCTAGGACGTTGCTCAGGTAGGTGTAGTGCTCATTAACCACTGCTACCTGAACAAGCGGAACCAGGATCGTGAGCACATGCGCTGTCAACACCCAAATGGCGGTCGGCACGGGAAGGTCGATCTCCCGGCTCACGCGCTGCCACGGCTTGAGCTCAGCTGCACTCGAAGGCTCGGTGATCATCGCTTCACAATAGACATCACAGGAGGCCCACGTCAGCACCTAGGGCACAAAGATTGGGCCCATTTAGAGTCTGGGTAAGCACTCGAGGCGGCGGTGCTCCCCTACTCTCTTTCCTATGCGAACTCATACCCGCAAGTCCATGTCCATCGGCTCAACCCCAGCGCGGCTGGTCCTAGTCACCGCGCTGGCGCTATCCATCCTGCTCGCGGTCGCTGGTTGCGGGAAAACCACATCCCAAGCTACGGCTCGACCCACCCGAAACGACGCCGAAGCCACCAAGCTCGTCACACGCTGGCTTGAGGATGTGAGGCAGAAGGACAAAGTTGACTTACAGGAGTTCTTGGCACCCAACTTCGTGCAGCAACGAACCACAGGTACCGGCATTACCAAGGAGAACTACATCGGCAACTTGCCCGACTTTTCCAGCTACACGTTCACTCCAGTGACGGGCTTGCAGTACGGCGACACCTTGACCACCTCCTATCAAGTCCGGCAAAACTTGATTATTGATGGCAAGAAGTATCCCAAGTCGCCTACTCCGTATTTGAGCACCTTTGTTCGCATTGACGGTGTGTGGTATTTGCTCTCTAACGGCAACTTCGGCGTGCCAAAAAAATAGCGCGTGGGCAATAAGCCATCGGAGTTGATGCACTTTCACACGACATCGGCTTCAGTACTGGGCTGTGGCTCCCCCGACTGGACTCGAACCAGTAACCTGCCGGGTTTAGGCGCTTAGTTCGCCACTGTTCGCCTATGTCCACCTAAGGGTCTATTTCCCAGGCAGGAACTGGGTTGTTGGCTGTTCAGGTAGTTTGTGACTCTGGTTGCTGTCAGGGTTGCTGTCAAATATGGGGGGATGTCAATGGAGAGATGCGTCGTATGCGACGCTGCGATATTCAGTTACGAGCACCACTTGAAATTTAGCCCTAAATGCTACCCATCCATCTCAGCAAACGTGAGTCCAGTAACGGGCAAAACAGATGCAAGTCCAAGGGCGAGGGACCAAGATTGGGAAGATGTAGAAACGACCGAACCTGGCTGGTATGAAAGCCCAGACAATCCAGCCCTAGCCCGTTACTGGGATGGCGACGATTGGGATGAAAAATCCGACTCACGCTATGAAGTACTCATGTACGAGGCCTTCATCGAGTCGATGGAGAAACAAGAAGATTTCCTTGAAGCCATACACATCGGAACCTTGAGGCAAACGAAACTCCTAAGAAGCATTCGAACCATTGGAGCTTGGCTCCTCATTCTTGCGATCCTGAGTGCAATTGGCGCAATCAGCATCTGGATTGCAGTTAGCAACTCTATAGGAAATTTGGGCTACTAACGGTCACCCCCTCCCACTATTCTTTAGGGACATCAAACAAGGGAAATCTCTTCACCATGGCCAACCAGGACCGCGCTGAACTGCACAAGACCATTTGGCGCATTGCCAACGACCTTCGAGGCAGCGTGGATGGGTGGGACTTCAAGCAATACGTCCTTGGAATGCTGTTCTACCGGTTCATCTCTGAGAACCTGACTGACTACCTCAACAGCCACCAACACAAGGCCGGGATCAAGGATTTTGACTACACCAAGCTCTCCGACCAAGAAGCCGAATTTGGCCGCAAAGAAACCGTCCTGGAAAAGGGCTTCTTCATCCTGCCCAGTGAACTGTTCGTTAATGTTCGCAAAAGTGCCAAGGGTGATGACAACCTCAACGAAACCCTGGCCCGGGTGTTTCGCAACATTGAAGGCTCCGCCGTCGGAAGCCCCAGTGAATACGACCTCAAGGGCCTGTTCGATGACCTAGATATCAACAGCAACAAGCTAGGCGCCACCGTTATTAAGCGCAACGAAGTACTGGTCAAGCTCCTTGACGCCATGGGTGATCTAGGACTTGGCGAATTCGCTGACAACACCATCGACGCCTTCGGTGATGCCTACGAATACCTGATGACCATGTATGCATCAAGTGCTGGCAAATCAGGTGGCGAGTTTTTCACCCCGCAGGAAGTCTCCGAGCTTCTGGCACGCATCACCGTCTCCGGCAAGACCCAGGTCAACAAGGTTTACGACCCAGCTTGTGGTTCAGGCTCCCTCCTGCTCCAGTTTGCCAAAGTCTTGGGCAAAGAAAATGTGCGTCAGGGCT
>JAPLBW010000232.1 GCA_026392555.1 Actinomycetota bacterium | reverse complement strand
TTTGGTAGACCGAATACAAGTGCTTGGGCCGCCCCGTCACGGTGGCCTTGATGTTTTGGTCTGCCAGATCATGACTGACTTGTGCGATCACATCGGATAGGTAGCCAGCCCGTTCCGGCGCACGTTCATCGACCAGTTCCTTGATCTCGTCAAACATTTTCGGCTTCAAGGTCGCAAACGCGAGGTCTTCTAATTCCCACTTAATGGCGTTCATGCCGAGCCGGTGAGCCAACGGAGCATAAATTTCTAGTGTTTCTTGGGCCTTCGCCTCCTGGCGATCAGGATTGAGGACACTCAGCGTGCGCATGTTGTGCAAGCGGTCGGCCAACTTGATGACCAAGACTCGAATATCGCGTGCCATCGCCACAATCATCTTGCGCACGGTCTCGGCTTGAGCGGCGTTGCCGTATTTGAGCTTGTCGAGCTTGGTTACTCCGTCAACGAGTTCGGCCACTTCATCGCCGAAGGTTTCACGCAATTCCTCCAGCGAATACGACGTGTCTTCCACCGTGTCGTGGAGTAACGCAGCGACCAACACCGGAACGGGCATCCCCAGATCCGCCAAGATCTCAGTCACCTCAACCGGGTGCGTGATGTAGGCCTCGCCGGATTTGCGCATTTGACCGCGATGGCTGACCTCAGCGATATCAAAGGCCAACTGCAGGTCACGTTGATCCGCTTTGGGGTGATGCTCGCGCAATGATCGCGAGACGCCCTCAAGTTCAGGGGAGGTAACACCTAGTCGACCTCGACGGGTCAGCCGGGTCAGGCGCGAAGATGATTCAGCAACGGGCGCAACAACGGAGTCTTCAGCCATTGCCACCTCCGTTTACTGCGTGCCTTCACTCAGTCTAGGAGAAGATCAAACCAACGGCGACCAGCAACTAGCGACGCTTGCCCTTGTTCTTCTTTGAGGGCTGTTGCCGCTTGGCCGGTGACGTTGATGAAACGCCGGCTGATGCCGTCACTTCAACGCTCTCATCGGTACTGGCGGCAGCTGAGGCCTTCTTCGACGACTTCGAGCCACCCGATTGACGCTGCTCCACACGACGAACCAGTGACTTCATCTCTGGCTCACGTTCCTTCAAGTCAGCCAAGATCGGAGTGGCGATAAAGATCGAGCTGTACGTACCAGCGGCGATTCCGACAAAGAGGGCAACGCCCAACTCCTGCAAGGTGCCAGCACCCAGAAGGCCCACCGCGCCAATCAAGATCGCCAGAACGGGCAGTAAAGCCACCAACGAGGTGTTGATCGATCGAACCAGAGTTTGGTTAACGGCGAGGTTGGCTGCTTGGCTGTAGGTCATGCGGCCACTGCCCACGATGCCAGCGGTGTTCTCGCGCACCTTGTCGAATACCACGACCGTGTCGTACAGCGAGTAACCCAAAATGGTCAAAATACCGATGACGGTAGCCGGGGTGACCTCGATGCCAAGAATTGAGTAGACACCGATCGTGAGCAAGACGTCGTGAACCAGCGCAACCAGCGCTGCCATGGCCATCTTGAACTCAAAGTAGATCGTCAAGAAGATCACCACGAGGACCAGGAAGATCAGCAAACCGGTGACGGCCTTCTTGGTGATCTCTGAACCCCACGAAGGTCCGACGAATTGGACACCAACGGTGTCTTCCTTCACATCAAGCGACTTCGCCAGCGCCGACGCAACCTTATTGCGCTCAGCTTCGGTCAAGGCTTCGGTTTGGATGCGGAACCTATCGTTATTGACGCGCTGAACGACGGCCTCTTTTGCTCCCGCACCATTGACAGTCGTTCGAACCTGGTCGACGGTCCCGTCGGTGGCCTGCACCGTGAACACGGTTCCTCCGGTGAATTCCACGCCGAAGTTCAAACCCTTAACAGCCAAGCTCAGACCGCAAATGATCACGAGCAAGCCACTGATGGCATACCAGCGACGCCGACGTGCGATGAAGTCAAACTGGACCTGACCGCGATACAGGTTGTTACCCAAATCTCCAATGCGCGACATCAGGACTCCTCAGAGGTGGCGGTAGCAGTGACCTTCGTGTTCTCGACTTGGGCCGAGGCAGCACCTAAGCGGA
>JAPLBW010000178.1:1773-2972 GCA_026392555.1 Actinomycetota bacterium | reverse complement strand
CGAGCGCAGTTTGGGTGGACCCGATCGCCCACTGTCCGATGAGCAGTTATTGGCGAAGTTTTATGGCAACTGTGGGGGACAATCACCTGCGGCCGAGCAATTAGCGCAGCGCGTTGTGAATTTGGCCGCCGAAAAAGACTTGATCGCGATTCACCAGCTAGTAGCCGAGTTAGTTCACGCCTAAAAAGTAGAACCGGAGAAGAACAGTCCCATGAGTTTTCGCGCAATTGAGCCGGCATCGTTTCCTTGGTACGACTACAAGGGCTACACCTTTTCCCTGGGACTCGTCGATGGTGACTCGGTCATCAACTCCGGGCACTCCGGTTCAGCTTTTGATCCCGAACTAGGCAAGGCCGGCATCAAGGGCGGCATGGGCGAGCAAGCGATGACTGCGTACGCCAAGCAGGAAGCGATCTTGGCTGCCGCCGGTAAGAGTTTTTCCGATGTCACTCGAGTGGTGGAAAACATCTCAATCGCTGGGTTGCCGTATTACAACGAAGCCCAAGAAGTGCGCAAGAAGATCTTTGGCGACCACCAACCCACCGTGGTGACGGTGATCGTGGACCGTTTGGTTCGCCGTCAAGCATTCATTGAGGTCGAAGTCGAAGCCGAGCCCAACGGTGGCAACGCTTTGCTCACCGGTGATGACGACACCTGGCGCCGTAACACCATTCGCACCGGTCATGACGGCTCGGTGTTCTTGCCGACGTTGCTTCCTATTGATGCCAATGGCGAGATTGTGGCCGAAGGCGACATTGTGGGGCAGTACTTTTACTGCCTGGAGCGCGCCGGGGAGCTCCTTGAGCAGGCTGGTTTGTCGTTGAGCAACTTGGTACAAACCATTGACTACTCCACACCGGCCACGCGCGAGCGTTATCCCAAGATTGGTCGCCCACGTAAAGACTTGCTTGGCCCGGTCTACCCAGGTGCTGCGGGAATTTTGATGAGTGAGTTGCACGCACCTGGTGTGTTGTGTGCCATTGATGCGATCGCGTCGATTCATCCGCTTGAAGCGGTCAACCCTGGTTGGGAGCGCTACAACACTTTGACGTACAACCCCGGAGTCAAGGCCGGTAACACGTTGTACATGTCGGGCTTTGCTGCGTTGGATCCCGATACTCAAGAATCGTTGTTCCCTGGTGACTTGCGCGCCCAAGCTGACTACACCTACAAGTCCATTTTGCAGACCATGGCCGCTG
>JAPLBW010000178.1:0-1761 GCA_026392555.1 Actinomycetota bacterium | reverse complement strand
GCTGGTGTGGGACCTGAGGCGTTATTGACCACAGTTGAGTATGTGTGCCCCGATGGTTTGGGCGATTACCGCGCGGTGGCCGATGTGCGACGCGAATTGTTGCGTGAGCCCTACCCAGCCTCAACCGGCATCGTGTGTGGTGGCTTGTTGCGCGATGAATTCTTACTTGAAGTCGTTCCCACGGCCGATCTTCGCGGGGCAACGCCTGCAGATACGGCACACTAAAGCCATGGGATTGCTCACGGATGAATTGCGGGCACGGATCGGGGGACAGGCTGTGTACACAGCGCCCGAACCCGTGGGCCGGGCATCGATTCGCTACTACGCCTTGGCTGTTGGCGATGCGAACCTGCTGTATTCGGACGCTTCAGCCGCGCAGGCAGCTGGATACTCGGATGTGATCGCGCCACCGACATGGATCACCGAGACCAATCAATACATGACCGGCTCACGCAATGCCGAGGGGTACATGGGTCACGGGTGGGGGATTGAATTGCCGAACACGCGTCTAGTGCGCGGTGGCAACTCCTACACCTTTAACAAGGCCATTCACCCCGACGACATCGTGACCGCTACTTGGGAAATCGTGGACGCCACCGAGCGCACCACATCCAAGGGCACCGACATGTTGATCGTCACCTCTAGTGCTACTTACACCAATCAACGCGGTGAAGTGCTGGCCACCAATACAGAATCCTTGATCTGGACATCGATGGGTGGTGCCGCATGAGTGAGATCACCGTGGGCACCGTTGTCCCTGCATTGACCAAGACCATTGAGCTCACCGACATGATCGCTTACGCCGGTTCGACCTGGGATTGGCACAAGCTGCACTACGACAGCGAATATTTGGCGCAAAAGAAGATCCCTAAGCCGGTTGTTGATGGTCAAGTCTTTGGCGCGTACCTAGTTCAGCAGTTACAAGACTGGCTCGGCCCAAAGGCTTTCGTGACCGCGTTGGATTTTCGCTTCAAGAACTTGGTTTTCGCTGGTGAAACCATTGAATGCACCGCGAGTGTGACCGCTGTGGAGCAAACCCCTGACGGAACGTTAATCACCGTTGCTTCCGAGGTTGGTGTCGTGGGCGAAAACGCACGCGTTGCTGCTGGCCCGTGTAGTGCCACGGTGTTGGTTCGCTCATGAGTGAGGTCCAGGATCGCCGCGCAGTCATCGTTGGGGTGGCTGAGTGTGATCTTGGGGTGACGAACAAGTCCATTCTTGAATTGCAAACCCAAGCTGTCACGCGTGCGCTGGCTGATGCTGGTTTAGGCCTGCACGATGTCGATGGATTGGCCTGCACATCGGTGGCGCGGTTTTCGACCACGCAATTGGCTGACTATTTAGGTATCGAACCCGTGTGGAGTGACTCGACCTTTGCCGGTGGCTCCGCGTTTGAGATGTTTGTGGCTCGTGCGGCCCAAGCCATTGAAGCCGGACAGGCCGAAACGATTGTGATTTCGTTTGCCTCGAACCAGCGCTCGGCTAAGTCGCGGTCGATGGGCAACATTTACGAACCGCACACGCCCGAAGCTCAATTCGAAGGCCCGTACGGTCCGCTGTATCCGCTTTCGCACTATGGAATGGCGGCCCAGCGCTACTTGCACGAAACCGGTGCCACGCGCGAAGACTTGGCGGAGGTTGCGGTGGCTGCTCGACAGTGGGCCTTGCTCAACCCGAAGGCGTTTAGGTACGAAGCCGGACCGCTCAGCGTCGAAGATGTGGTCGGCGGGGATTTGATTTCCTCCCCTCTTGCCGCGGGGG
>JAPLBW010000180.1 GCA_026392555.1 Actinomycetota bacterium | reverse complement strand
TGGTTGACCGGGTGCCTGCTGGCAGCGTTGTTGGGGTGGATGCCGATGCATCCATGGTGGCGACCGCCCAAGCCAACCATTACGGCCATTCCCAGCTGTTTTTTCAGGTCACGCCGGCCCACGATTTAGCGGCGCTTGCTTCGCTGGGGCCGTTTGCGGCGATTGTGTCGACCGCCTGCTTGCATTGGGTCCCCGAAGTCGACCATTCGTCGGTGTTGCAGGCAGCTCGTGGCCTGTTAGAGCCAGGTGGTCAGTGGTGTGTGGAGTTTGGTGGTCGCGGCCAAGTCGATGGATTACGAAAGACGCTGGATCCATTGGCTGTGGAGTTTGGTGGGGGACCGCCGCGGTGGTTCTTCCCCGATGTGGCGACCTATTCCGCGCTACTTGCTGATGCTGGTTTTGTTGACGTTGACGTGCAGTTGGTTTCACAAATAAGGCCGATGGAGAATGCCGCGGCGCTGCGAGGTTTACTCACCAGTCAAGTGCTGTTCGCTTACTTGTCAGATATTGACGGTGCTCGTCATGATGAATTCATTCAGGCTGCTGGTGATGCGGTAATCGATTCCGTGCATACGAGTCCAGGTACGAGTCCAGGTACAGGTCCGGCCAATTACGACGTGGAGTATGTGCGCATCGTGGCGAGCGCCCGAAGGCCGCTCTAGGGCACCGTGTATAGGGGAGGAGATTCCCTTTATGGAATAAGGGTTTTCGGCGAGTCGCTGTTGAGGAAATGCTGGATTGCCCTTAGGTTGTGCAAACGGGAATCCACCCGAAAAAACCTTTGTAAGGGGAAAACGTGAACAAGGCTGAGCTGATCGTAGAGCTCGCATCAAAGACCGGAACCAGCAAGTCTGCTGCCGGCGATGCACTCGAAGCATTCATTGACATCGTCCACCGTAGTTTGGCCAAGGGTGACCCCGTCGTCATCACCGGTTTTGGCAAGTTTGAGGCCCGGGCCCGCGCAGCCCGCACCGCACGCAACCCGCAGAACGGAGCCATCGTCCAGGTGAAGAAGACCACTGTTCCGGTGTTTAAGGCCGGCGCTGATTTAAAGAAGATCGTCCGTGGTGAAAAGAAGCTTGCTGCGCCCAAGAAGGCTGCGTCGAAGGCTGCGCCTAAGAAGGCCGCTGCCAAGAAGGCTGCCCCCAAGAAAGCTGCACCGAAGAAGGCTGCAAAGAAGAAGTAGTTTTACCGCTTTTTACGGTGCGGGGTTGGGCCGATTGGCTCAGCCTCGCACTGCTATATGGACGGGGAAATAACCGCCAGCGAATGCTGACCAAGACCGATGCGCTGGGCATCCCACAGGTCAGCAGCGGTGTCAATGTCGCGATGCAGGGTGGTCAATCGGGGTCCGGTTATTTCCTGAATCCCCGCCGCCCGGTGCTGAGCTCGCGAGCGGTGACCGAAGGCAGGCTCAAACGCTGTGCCTGCTGGACTAAACAACGCCGTGGTGCCAGTCCCTGCACTATCGCTCACAAAGCAAGGCACAGCGAAGGCATCAGCAGCAGCGCACGCATGTCGAAGGTCATCGGCTTGTAAGCAAGCAAGGTCGGCGGAGATGGCGGCGGTTCCACTGTCTGGCCAGTGTGATTGCACAAAAGCAAAACCGTGCGTGAGCGCTGGATTGATCCCGGCATCAGGTTCGTCAGCGATGACCACGGCACCCAAGTCGGCGAGAACCTGACCTGCACGAGTGTCATCGGTGATCACAACCACGTGATCGCAACTCGCCAATGCGGCGCTGACCGTGTCACAAGCAAAAGCCAACGCAAGGTCAGGGCGACGTGAATCTGGGAGCCCCACTTCACTCAGGTGGAGGCGTGATTTTGCTCGATCAAGTCGCTTCACCGGCACTACTGCACACCACGAGGCCATGGGGTGATCTTGCCACTGGCGGATCTGTGGCGCGTCAGCCCTGTCCGGCCGGTTGGCGAGCGCGAGGCGGTACGGTCATACCTTCAACGATCGGGATTCCTGGGAGGTAGCGCATGGCACGGTTAGCCGTTCTTGGCGCCGGCTCTTGGGGCACAGCCTTTGCCCAAATTGCAGCCGATGCAGGCAACGATGTGGTGATTTGGGGACGCGATGAGTTCATCGTCGAATCCATTACCAACGAGCACGTCAACCCCGCTTTTCATCCTGGCTTGAAACTGCCCACATCAGTGTGGGCATCGACCAATGTCGCGACGGTTCTGCGTGGTGCTGACATCGTTGTCGTGGCTATTCCGGCCCAAGTTTTGCGCAGTCGCCTGGTGGAATGGCGCGAGCACATCCCACCCACCGCCATTGTTTTGAGTTTGATCAAGGGGCTGGAACTAGGAACGTCCTTGCGCATGACAGAAGTGGTCCATGAGGTCACGGGAATTGACCGCAGTCGCATCGGCGTCTTGAGTGGTCCGAACCTGGCCCGCGAAATCATGCAGCGCCAGCCCGCAGCTTGCGTGGTTGCCTTTTCCGATCCGCAGTACGCGGTGGCAGTCCAGCAAGCCACGTCAACGGCCTACTTCCGCCCGTACACCAATACCGATGTGCTGGGGGTCGAACTCGGTGGGGCAGCGAAGAACGTGGTTGCGCTGGCGGTGGGTATGGCTGGGGGAATGGGGCTGGGCGATAACGCCATTGCTTCCTTGATCACGCGAGGATTGGCCGAAATTGTTCGCTTAGGGGTCAGTCTGGGGGCCGATCCTTTGACCTTCAGCGGACTGGCCGGTGTCGGGGACCTCGTGGCGACTTGCATGTCTCCGCTGTCGCGCAACCGGTCCTTTGGTGAGTTGCTGGGTCGCGAACTGACTGTGGCCGAAGCGGTGGAAGCCACTAAGCAAACAGCCGAAGGTGTGGCTTCCTCGAAATCAATCTTGGACTTGGCTCGCACCTACGGTGTCGCAATGCCTATTACAGAAAGTGTCGAACGTGTCATCCACGAAGGCGCTGCGCCACGAAGCCAAATCATTGAGCTCATGTCGCGTGGAACGAAGTCAGAAAACTCAGTTTAAGAATGCGCGCTAATCGCCTGGTAAAGATCGTTCCATAAGTCGTCAACATCTTCGATTCCCACGGACAGCCGAATCAGGTTGTCGGGAACGTCCGGATGTTCAAAGGGCCAGCGAGCGCGCCGTTCAATAAGTGACTCAACGCCTCCCAAACACGTTGCATGTGTCCACAGTCGTGTTGACTCCGCAATGGCTTCTGCAAGAGCTGCGCTGTGCACTTCAAAACAGACCACGGCACCAGCGCCAGTGGTGGCCATGGCCAGATCGTGTCCGGGATGACTCGATAGCCCGGGATAGCGA